>NZ_JBNAJY010000001.1:0-35508 GCF_052047595.1 Candidatus Pelagibacter sp. HIMB1715
ATTCTGAATTAAGTTTTTTTCCTAAAACTTTAAATGAAAACAAAACAGAAATTTTTGATTTGCAAAATAATTATAATTTGAAATTGTTAAATACAACGGATTCTTTGTGTTTTTATACTAAATTTATTTGTTCTCATGAAATACCAAGAAATATTAAAATAAAAAAAATAAAAAATTACTATATAATTGATCAATGATTATTAATTATAATGAATGGCGCGCTTGCAAGGAGTCGAACCCTGAACCTCCAGAGCCGAAATCTGGCGCTCTATCCAGTTGAGCTACAAGCGCATACCGTATTAATAATATAGTTTATGGAAAAAAGCATTAATTTTATAGTTAAAGAAGAAGAGAAGAATTTAAGAATTGATGTAGTAATTAACAAAAGAAATGAAATTATTAGTAGGACCAGAGTTAAAAATTTAATTTTAAAAGAAAAATTAAAACTAAATAATGAAATAATTAAAAGTCCATCAAAAAAAGTTTCAATCGGTGATTTGGTAAATCTTATAATTCCAAAACCAGAAATTGCATCTCTAAAGCCTTATGATTTTAAATTAAATATTATTTATGAAGATTCTGATTTATTAGTAATTAATAAACCTTCAGGAATAATAATGCATCCTGGAGCAGGCAATTATGATAGAACAATTGTAAATGCATTAATACATTATAATAAAGAATCTTTATCATCTATTGGAGATGAATTAAGACCTGGAATTGTTCATAGAATTGATAAAAATACGTCAGGTTTAGTTGTTATAGCAAAAAATAATGAGACCCATGAAAATTTATCAAAACAATTTAGTAAGCATACAATTATTAGAGAATACCAACTTTTAATATGGGGAAAGCTAAGACCATCTTTTGGTAGGATAGAAACATTTATTACTCGTAGTTCAAAAAATAGACAACTTATGGAAGTGAGCAGTTCAAAGGGTAAGAAAGCTGTAACAAACTATAAAACAATTGAAATTTTTGAAAATAAAAAAATACCTACATTAAGTTTAGTCGAATGCAAATTAGAAACTGGTAGAACTCATCAAATCAGAGTGCACATGAACTATAAAGGAAATAGTTTAGTTGGTGATGACAAATATAAAAAAAAATATAAAAAATTAAAAAACGTTGATTTTGACATTCAAAATTCAATTACAAATTTAGACAGACAATTTCTACACGCAAAGACTTTAGGCTTTGTTCATCCTAGAACTCAGAAAAAGCTGATTTTTACCTCAATTTTGCCTCAAGAACTAAATAATATTTTAAAAATGCTTAGAAAAGCTGAAGAATAAATTATTGAAAATTAAGTATAATTAACTAAATAAACTTTGCTATGAACACAACTATGAGTAACAATCTTCCGGCACTATCCAATGAGGGTGGTCTTTCTGCATACTTAGAACAGATTAAAAAATTTCCAATGCTGGCTGCAGAAGAGGAATATATGTTAGCCAAAAATTGGAAAACAACTGGAAATATTAAAGCTGCTGAAAAATTAGTAACTAGCCACTTAAGATTAGTTGCAAAAATTGCTATGGGATACAAAGGCTATGGTCTGCCAATTAATGAAATGATTTCAGAGGGAAATGTTGGTTTAATGCAGGCTGTTAAAAAATTTGAACCTGAAAAAGGTTTTAGATTAGCAACTTATGCTATGTGGTGGATTAAAGCATCTATCCAAGAGTATATCTTAAGATCTTGGAGTCTTGTAAAAATTGGAACAACAACTGCTCAAAAAAAATTATTTTTCAATTTAAAAAAAATTAAAAACCAAATATCTCCAGAAACTGAAGGTGATTTAAAGGATGAACACGTAAACCATATTGCTAACAAACTTGATGTGAGTAAAGAAGAAGTTGTTTCAATGAACAGAAGACTTTCTGGAAAAGAGTTTTCATTGAATGCTCAAGTTGGAGAGGATGGTGATGAATGGCAAGACTGGTTAGTAGATAAAGAGCTTGATCATGACTTAAAATTTGCTCAACATGAGGAAATGGAGCAAAGAAAAGACTTGTTAAAAGATTCTATTACAGTACTAAATGATAGAGAAAGAGAGATATTGTATTCAAGAAGACTAAATGATGATCCAACAACCCTGGAAGATTTAAGTAAAAAATATAAAATCAGTAGAGAAAGAGTTAGACAAATAGAAAATAAAGCATTTGAAAAACTTCAAAAACAAATGCTTCTTCTTGCTAAATCTAAAAATTTATTACCAGCGAATTAAGCCTCAAAAGGATTTTCAATTAAAATAGTATCATCTCGTTCAGGACTAGTAGAGACGCTAGAAATTTTTGCACCTATAAAATCTTCTACTGCAAAAATATATTTTTTTGCATTATCTGGTAAAGATTCCATATTTTTAATTCCACTGGTAGGTACCTTCCAGCCTGGAAAAGATTTATAAATTGGTTTTATTTTAATTTGATCCTCTACAGCTGCAGGTAAATAATCTAATTTTTCTCCATCGAGCTCATAAGCAATACACATTTTAATTTCATCTAATTCATCAAGAACATCTAATTTTGTTAAAGCTATACCATCTATGCCTGAAACTTTAATTGTTTGTCTTACTAGAACACCATCAAACCACCCGCATCTCCTTTTTCTACTTGTAACAGTTCCAAATTCTTTTCCACGTGTGCCCAGAAGTTCACCTACTTCATCAGTTAGTTCTGTTGGAAAAGGTCCTTCCCCTACTCTTGTTGTATAGGCTTTTGTAATTCCTAAAACATAGTTTATTGAATTAGGACCACATCCTGTTCCAGTAGCTGCACTCGAAGCGACCGTATTAGATGAAGTTACAAAAGGATAAGTTCCATGATCTACATCAAGTAAAATACCTTGGGCACCTTCAAATAAAATTTTCTTTTTTTGCTTTTTAAATTGATCAATTTTAAGCCATACAGGCTGTGAAAATTTTAATATTTTAGAAGCAATTTTAAGTAAATCAGATTTAAGTTGATCTTTTTCAAACATTTTTTTTCCAAGTCCTTTTCTGATTGCATTATGATGTATCAACACAGAATCTAATCTTTGATCTAAATTTTTTTCTGATCTTAAATCCATAACCCTTATTGATCTTCTTCCTACTTTATCCTCATAAGCAGGTCCAATTCCTCTTCTGGTAGTTCCTATTTTACTTTTTCCTGCTGTATCTTCTCTAATTTCATCCATTTCTCTATGGAAAGGCAAGATCAGATTTGCGGACTCTGATATTATGAAGTTATCTACATCTACTTCTACTCCTTTAGATTTTATCTCTTCAATTTCTTCCAATAAGGCCCAAGGATCTACAACAACACCATTACCAATTATTGATATTTTACCTTTTCTAACAATACCAGATGGAAGTAATCTTAGCTTATAAGTAACTCCATCAATGACAAGAGTGTGGCCTGCATTATGACCACCTTGAAATCTAATAACTACATCTGCCTGTTCAGATAACCAATCAACAATCTTACCTTTTCCTTCGTCACCCCATTGAGATCCCACAACAACTATGTTTTTCATTAATTAAATTTTTTATTTACTTTTATAGAAGTGAGATGGTTAATTGGGCCATGACCTTTTCCATAATTTGGGTTTGTTTTGATAGCTATATTTACATACTTAATTCCGAGCTCACAAGATTTCTTTGCTGGTTTTCCACACGAAACAAATGTAGTGACTGCACTTGATAAAGTGCACCCTGTACCATGGGTATTGTTTGTTTTATGACGCGTACTATTAAAAATCTTAATATCTTTTCTATTAACAAATACATCCTTAACTATTTTATTTTTTGAATGCCCACCTTTAATAAGTACATTTTTAGCTCCTAATTCCATAAGCTTATTTGCAGCGTAAATCATGTCTTCAACAGATATGATTTTTGTTTCAGTCAAAATTTCAGCTTCGGGAATATTAGGAGTAACTAGTGAAACTTTATTCATTAATTCTGATTTTAATAACTTAATTGCTTTATTGTCTATTAATTTGGCACCACCTTTTGCAACCATAACAGGGTCTAAAATAATACGTTTAACTTTAATTAAATTCAAAGCTTTAATTACCATCTTGACAACATTAGATGAGTGTAACATTCCTATTTTAATTGCATCAGGCTTAATATCTTTCGAAGTAAAAATAATTTGATTGAAAATTTCTTTTGGATTGATACCTACTATTGATTTCACACCTGTAGTATTTTGAATTGTAACTGCAGTTATAGCTGTCATCGCATAAGAACCTAAAGCTGTAACAGTTTTAATATCAGCTTGTATACCAGCTCCACCAGATGAATCTGAACCCGCAATAATTAAAATTTTCGAATTTGGTTTCAATTTATTTTATTTTTTTAGATATCATGTTAACACATCTGGATAAAAGTATTTTATTATCACTTTCTGCCATTACTCTAATTTTAGATTCTGTTCCTGATTTTCTAACTAAAACTCTTCCCTGACCTTTAACTAATTTTTCTGCGAGTTTTATAACTTTTTTTATTTCAGGTTTGTTAATAATATTTTTATCTTTAACAGTTACATTTTCTAATAATTGAGGGGTTTTTTTAAAACTCTGAAAAAATTCACTAGTTTTTTTACCTTTTCTCAGAGAAAAAAGAACTTCTAAAGCTACAAGTAACCCGTCTCCAGTTGTTGCAAATTTACCTAAAATAATATGTCCTGATTGTTCGCCACCTAAATTAAATTTATATTTTTGCATTTTTTCTTTGACATATCTATCGCCTACATTAGCTCTTAAAAATTTAATTCTTTTGAATTGTAAATATTTTTCTAGTCCATAATTCGACATTAGTGTTCCAACAACGCCACCTTTTAGCATTTTTTTATTTTTCCATCTTGTTGCTAAAGCAGCTATTATTTGATCACCATCTACAATGTTACCTTTTTCATCACATATTATAATTCTATCAGCATCTCCATCTAAAGAAATGCCAATATGAGCTTTATATTTTTTTACAGCTGTTCTAATTTTTCTTGGAAAAGTTGATCCACAATCTTTATTAATATTTAAACCATTTGGGTTTACACCTATTGCTATAACTTTTGCACCTAATGATTTTAATAATTCGGGCCCTGCTTTATAACCAGCACCATTGGCACAATCTATGACAATTCTTAATCCTCTTAAATTGAACTCTTTTGTGAAATTTTTTTTTAATATTTTAATATATTGTTTAGTTCCTGATTCTAATCTTTTAACTCTTCCTAACTTTTCAGGACTGGAAAGGTTATTTGATATTTTTTTATCTATAAGAGCTTCTATTTTTTTTTCTATTTTATCTGATAATTTCATTCCATCAGGACCAAATAATTTTAATCCATTGTCGTGATGAGGATTATGAGAAGCTGTAATCATAATACCCATATTGGCCTTCATTTCTTTTGTAAGCATAGCCAATCCATTGGTTGGTAAAGGGCCCAAAGTGTAAACATGCATTCCAGCAGAAGCTAAACCAGAAACAAGCGCAGGTTCGAGTGTATATCCTGATAATCTTGTATCTTTTGCTATTATTGCTGTTTGTTTTTTTTTCTTTTGGGATCTAAAATATGTACCACTAGCTAATCCAAACTTAAAAAACATATCTCCATTAATATTTTTACTATTAATAGCTCCTCTTATTCCATCTGTTCCAAAATATTTTTTTGCCATTATTTACTTGTTATCTCTTTAAAGACTTTAATTGCTTGCATAACTTCATTAACATCATGAATTCTCAAAATCTGAACTCCTTGTGTCATCAAATATAATGATGACGATATAGTTCCTCCAATTCTAGTAAAGCTATCATTTTTTTTTGAAATATCTTTAATAAATCTTTTCCTAGAATTTCCTACAAGTATAGGAAATCCCAATGAATGAAAAATAGAAATACTTCTGATTAAATTCATATTATGTTTCAGTTTTTTTCCAAATCCAATTCCAGGATCTAGAATTATATTATTATGCTTAATACCTTTAGATCTTAGAAATTTTATTTTCTCATCAAAAAAATCATAAATATCCAGTAATTCATTATTATATTTAGGATTTTTTTGCATATTTTCTGGTGTTCCAAGTGTGTGTTGAATGACAAAAGGAACTTTATATTTTTTTAATACATTTATTGTTTCTGGATCAAAACTTAATCCTGAAACATCATTAATTAGTTTTACTCCTAATTTAATTCCATTTTTCATTATTTCAGATTTTCTAGTATCTAAAGAAATTGGAATTTTTTTTACAATAGTTTTTAAGATCTCATTTATTCTTTTCCACTCATCTTCTTTATTTACTGTCTTTGAGCCCGGTCTAGTTGACTCTCCACCAACATCTATTAAATCAGCGCCGTCGTCATATAGTTTAAGAGCGTGGCTTTTTCCTCTTTGTTTTGTATTAAATTTTCCTCCATCAGAAAAACTATCTGGGGTAAGATTTAAGACACCTAGTATATTTGGAATCTTTTTAAAATCTAAATTAGAAAAATTTTTTTTTTTAATTTTAATTTTTTTTAAATCTAAATTAACTTTTTTCTTTAAATCATTTGGTAAATATTTTATTTGATTAATGGAAATTTTTTTCTTCGATTTTCTAGTTATTATTTCAATATGATCAAACGATATTTCTTTAATTTGATGTAGAGGTATGGTTTTTTTTTTACCAACTAAAATTCTAGACTTATCACCATAATAGAAATTACACGCTCTTGTGTAATATTCTTGCATTATAAATTAATGAACAATTTTTGGTTTTAGACCCATGGCCCCTAAAGCTGAGTCATGATCATCTTTTGAATCTTGATTTTCTAAAGTTTTATCTTTCGGATACAAATTTTTATTGATTATATTCTCAATCTCTTCACCTGTTAATGTTTCATAAGTAATTAATGCCTTAGCAATTTTATGTAAATCATCTATTTTCTCAGTTAATATTTTCTTAGCTTGATTATATCCTTCGTCTACAAGTTTTCTAATTTCTTTATCAATTTTTTGAGCAACTTCCTCTGAAACTGATTGAGTTTGAGTAACTGATCTTCCTAAGAAAACTTCCTCTTGATTTTCTCCATATTCAACTGGCCCCATCTCTTCACTCATACCGTATTTGGTTACCATCGCTCTTGCAAGTTGTGTAGCTTGATTTATATCAGAACCACTTCCTCCACCTGCTCCTGTTGATATATTATCTTTTCCAAAAATTAATTCCTCTGCGACCCTTCCTCCAAAACATACTGCTAATCTAGCTTTTAGATATTTAATTGAATATCCATGTTTATCTCTTTCTGGTAAATTCATAACCATTCCCAACGCTCTTCCTCTTGGTATGATTGTAGCTTTGTGAATTGGATCATAACTTGGCATATTAAATGAAACTAGAGCATGACCACCCTCGTGGTAAGCAGTAAGTTTTTTTTCATCTTCGGTCATCACCATTGATCTTCTTTCAGCACCCATTAACACTTTATCTTTTGCCTCTTCAAATTCTAATAAAGTTACAATTCTTTTATTTTTTCTAGCTGCTAATAAAGCAGCTTCGTTGACTAAGTTAGCTAAATCTGCTCCTGAGAAACCAGGTGTCCCTCTTGCTATAGTTCTTAAATTAACGTCTGGTGCCATCTTAATTTTTTTCACATGAACTTTTAAAATTTTTTCTCTTCCAATGATATCTGGGTTTGAAACAACTACTTGTCTGTCAAATCTCCCAGGTCTCAATAGCGCTGGATCGAGAACGTCAGGTCTATTTGTTGCTGCAATTATGATTACACCTTCATTAGTATCAAATCCGTCCATCTCTACTAATAATTGGTTTAAAGTTTGCTCTCTTTCATCATTACCTCCACCTAAACCTGCACCTCTACTTCTTCCCACTGCATCTATTTCATCAATAAATATTATGCATGGAGAATTTTTTTTACCTTGTTCAAACATATCTCTCACTCTTGATGCTCCAACACCAACAAACATTTCAACAAAATCTGAACCTGAGATAGTAAAGAAAGGAACTCCCGCTTCACCTGCAATAGCTCTTGCTAATAAAGTCTTTCCTGTACCCGGTGGTCCAACCAATAAAGCACCCCTAGGTATCTTTCCACCAAGTCTACTAAATTTTTTAGGGTCTTTTAAAAATTCTACAATTTCTTCTACTTCTTCTTTTGCCTCTTCTACTCCAGCAACATCATTAAATGTTACTTTGCCTTTAAGTTCATTCATCATCTTGGCTTTTGACTTGCCAAATCCCATCGCTCCACCTTTTCCACCTTGCATCTGTCGCATAAAAAATATCCAAACAGCAATTAATAAAAGCATTGGGAACCAAGAAAGTAATACACCAAATAAAGATGGCATTTTTTCTTCTAACGGAGCTGCTGAAATACTCACGCCTTTATCTGATAATTTTTCAATTAAATTAGGATCGTTCGGAGCATAAGTTGAAAATGAATTTCCATTTGAGTAAACACCCTTGATGTTGTTTCCCTGTATCTCAACTTTTAAAACTTCTCCATTTTCAACTGAAGTTAAAAAATCTGAAAAAATTATTTGATTTCCTCCTCTAATATTTGATTGAGGATTTTTAAACATGTTATAAAGACCAATAGTTAAAAAAACTATTATTCCCCACATAGCCAGATTTTTAAAATTCATGTTGTAAAGATAAGAATTATTACAAATTAAACAAGTGACAAAATAACTATAAATTTAGGGATATTAAAGCTCTTTATACACAATTACAGTTCTATTAATTTTTTTTACTACACAATTTCCAAGTGTAGATTTAAAAGTAGTTTTACTTTCTAGATTTTCTAAAATATTAGCAATTTTTTTACCCCTTGGTGGAAAATATTTTTTCCCAACTAACTGTAAGATCTTTGAAAATGACCTGAACAAAACTTCTTGAGGAAAGTTAAAAAATTCCTCTTTTAATACAACTTTATTATGAGAGATAATCGAATTTTCTCTTAAATTTTTTTCACAAAAAAACTGGATTGATTGATCAACACTTTTTAAATTATTAATTGATAATTTGAATTTACTTTTATCTAAACCTTCACTTTCAAGATTTTTAATTAAATTTCTAATTCTTACTCTTTTAAAAATTTCATCTTCATTTGAGGGATCTTCTACATATTTATTAAAGACCTTTTTTGAAATGTAGATTAAATCTTTTTTCTCAACGTTTATTAAAGGTCTTAAGATATTTGCATTGTTATTTAAAGTAGTTTTGTCTAAAGATACGATACCCTTTAAACCACTGCCTCTTAAAAGCCTAATTAAAAAATTTTCATAAACATCATCTTCATGGTGACCAAATAAAATATGATTAATTTTAAATTTTTTTGATTGGTTAATTAAGAGATTATATCTTTTTTTTCTTGCAAGAGATTGGATATTATTTTTGGGTTTTTTCCCATTCCATTTTAAAATATCTAAATCTATAGAAAAATCTTTTAAAAGATTTTTTACAAATAAAGCTTCTACAGATGAATTCTTTCTCAATTTATGGTCAACAAGAAAATATTTGACTTTTAAAGATTTTTTAATTGAATAAATTTTTGAAAAAAAAGCTAAAGCAAGGCTATCTGGGCCACCTGATACAGCAACTGTAAAATCGTTATTTAAATTTAAATTATTTTCAAATTTATTATAGATTTTATAAATTCTTTTATCTCTTAATTTATTAAGAAGTTGTTTATGAATCTTGCTTGACGCATTCAAATTTTTTAGACTCATATTTTGCTTTTTGTATTACAGACTGATTTGCATTTGGATATTGCAACTCTACACCATTAATCATCTTACAGCCTTGATCTTTTTCGCCAATTTGAACCATTGAAACTCCAAGTTTTAATAAATTTATTGGAGCTTTCTTGCCTTTTGGATATTTTTGGTATCCTTCGAGATAAGCTGAAGCAGCATCAGTATAAAGTTGTCTTATTCTGAAAGTTTCTGCATACCAATATTGAGCACTACCTGCTAATTCATCATCAGGATTTGACAACACAAATTCTCTAAAAGCTCTTTCTGCTGAACTGTAATCTCCAACTTTTAAGAAACTTGTTGCAAATTCATATTGTTCTTTTGGAGTTAAATCTATTGGTAAAATTTTATCTTCAGCTTGAAAAGTTTCTTCTGCAATAGAAGCTATAGTATCAACCGATTGAATCTGTTGATTCTCCTCTGAAGTTTCCATATCTTTATAAGAAATTGTGCCTAAGTCCTGAGGCTGTGAGCTTCCAGGAAGAATTTGCTTTTCAATTTTAGGCGCAGAACTCAGTTGTTGATTACTATCAATTGTACTGACAGAACTTAAATCATTTTCTATATCTTGAAACCTTATCTGATTATCGGATTGTAGCTTGGATACTCTGTTTGAGAGTTTATCAAGCTTAAAATTAATTTCCTCAAATTTATTAGTAAGTTCTCTAAACTGCTCCTCTACCTCTGATAACTTTAACAAGTGTCTAGTTAAGACATCCTCAGAATTATTATCAAGACTTGATACTGATTGATTATTTGTAGTACTTTCTAATTCAATTGATCCTGAGTAAACGGCTCTTTCAAGAGTTTTTAAATCTTTTTTAATTAAATCTAAAATTTCATAAATATTGTGGTTATCTGAGTTAGCAATTCCTGAAAAAAAGAAATTTAGTATTATTATTAATTTAAATAATGTTGATCTAAAAAGTGATCTCATTAAATTTTTATATGATTATAAAAAGGCAAAAAAAAGACCCTAAAAGTTTTTAATTTTAGGGTCTTTTTTAAAAATTCTTTAGTTTGCTTTAACAGTAACTGATCTTCTGTTTTTAGACCATGCTAAAGGATTTGATCCTGAGTCAACAGGTCTTTCTTTACCATAACTGATTACAGTAATCCTATCTGATGAAACACCATAAGTCATTAGATAATCTTTTGCAGCGTTAGCTCTTCTTTCACCAAGTGCTAAGTTATATTCTCTTGTTCCTCTTTCATCTGCATGACCTTCTAAAACTACAGTGATGTTAGAATTTTCTCTTAACCAAGCAGCTTGAGCCCTTAAAGTTTCTCTTGAAGCTGTAGTTAATATAGATTCGTTAGTTGCAAAGAACACTCTGTCAGCAACACCGTCTGCTAAATATTTTACGCTATCAGTTCCAACGTAAACATCTCCTTGCATCTGACCTGCAATTTTTTCAATCTTAGTTACTTCTTCTTTTTTAGTTTCTTCTTTTGGTGCCTCTTTTTCAACGGCTACTTCTTTTTTTGTTGCACACGCTGTTAAAATTATTCCAGCAGAAATAACTAGTAACGTGTTTTTGAAAATTTTGTTTAATCTCATTAATATGCTCCTTGCTGCTTTTTCAAATACTACTTTTTTCACAACTAAATAGATGTTTCAACCCAAAAAATCAAGAAATTTCATCGTATTTAAAGATAAATTGATATTAATTACTTAATAAAGACGACCAAGATGGGTCAGATGCGTCCGTCTCAGTTTTTATCAATCTTTCATTATACCCAGTTAAATCAATAGACCATAATTTAGCAGAAAAACCTTCGCCTTTAGAATTAGTTTTTGTTTCTCTATAAAATATCAAAACTCTTCCATTGGGTGACCAAGATGGGGCCTCTTGATAATAGTTTTCTGTTAACAATCTTTCACCAGATCCATCTGTTCGCATCACTCCAATATAAAATTTTCCTTTATGTAATTTTGTAAATGCTATTAAATCACCCCTAGGAGACCAAACTGGTGTTCCGTACAAACCATTACCAAAAGAAATTCTTTTCACATCACTTCCATCATTTTTCATGACATAAATTTGTTGATAACCACTTCTGTCAGAGTTGAAAGTTATATATTTTCCGTCTGGAGAATAAGAAGGTGATGTATCAATTGAAGGATGATTTGTTATTCTCTCTACCAATCGAGTTTCTAAATTCATCGTATAAATATCTGATTTTCCATCTTTAGCGAAACTCATGATTATTTTTTTTCCATCAGGTGAAAATCTAGGAGCAAATGTCATTCCAGGAAAATCTCCAACTACTTCCTGTGTTCCTGTTTCAATATCTAAAAGATAAACCCGTGGCATATTTTTAAAATAAGATAAATAAGTAACCATTTGACTTGCTGGGTTAAATCGTGGAGTAAGCACAAGCTCATTTCCTAAAGTTAAAAATTTATTATTAGCACCATCTTGATCCATGATAGCTAATTTTTTTATTCTTTGGGTTTTTGGTCCTTCTTCAGCCACGTAAATTATTCTTGTATCAAAATATCCTTTTTCTCCTGTTAATCTTTCATACACTTTATCTGATATGATATGCCCAACTCTTCTCCAATTTGTTGGTACCGTTGTAAACGCTAAAGCCATCATCTCTTTTGCAGCAAGCACATCCCAAAGTCTAAACTCAACTCTTAATTTATCATTAATAAAATTTACTTTACCCGTAATAAGAGCTTGAGCTTTAATTAAATTCCAATCTTCAAATCTTGGTTTTAAATTTGCTATATCTGGTGCTTGTAAAAATGCTTTTTTATCTAAAGGATTAAATAAACCTGAAGTTCTTAAATTATTTTCAACAATTAACGATATTTCAGATCCAATGTTCTCTTTATCTAAAATTTGTTCAAAATTTTTTCTAGATGTTTCATCTATTGATAACGGTGAGACTGCAAGTGGAAGAGGGTTTAAGTTTCCCCTTGTAATATCAACTTCAATTAACCCAAAAGTTTTTATTGGAAAAAAAACAAAAATGAAAATTATACATTTTTTAATCATAAATTATTTATACTAACCTCCTAACATCTCTCTTGCATCAAAATTTAATTGTAACTCTTTCCATCTCTCATAGCCAGAAGCTGGAACTCTTAAAGGTTGACATAATCTTACTGCTCTTAAGGCACTTTCTGCTAAGACTTTATAAAAACCTTGTCCAGGTTTATTCATTCTAGCATGATCTAATATCTCAGTTTTGGTGACTGAACCATCTGGTTTAAGCTTTAATTTTATTCTAACTAGTAAATTTTCATCATATGGCAAACCTAAGGGGATACTCCAACAACCAAATATTTGTGCTTTTAAAGCATCTTCCTCACTTAGAGTAAGCTTAGAGTTTTCAAGGTTTCTTACTTGATCTTGTGTAACATCATTATTGGTTTTCACTTTTTCCGCTGTTTCTTCTTTTGATTTATCTATCAATGCAGCAATGTTATTTGGATCAAATAAATCTTTTTTTTCAAACTCAGATACTTGCTTTACTTCATTATCTACCTTTTCTGGATTTTGTTTTTTTTCCTCTTTAGTCTTTAATTTTTTTACCTCTTTATCTGGCAAAGGGACAGCTTCGGGATTTTGTTTTTCTATCGTTTTGTTTTTTTTCTCTGAGACAACAGTCTTGGTTTTAGTTTTTTTTACCTTTTTGGGTGGAGCTTGCTCTGAGACAAGTTTTTTTTCTTTTTCTTTTACTTTTTCAATAATTTTTTTTGCTTTAGGCGCAAAAGGAATATTTGTTTCTTCTGTTATTTGAATTAATTCAACAGAAACTATTGGTGGAAGGTCTATTGGTTTTTTTGATAGAAAAGGCAAACTTAAAGCTGTAAGGACAACTAAAGATATGTGTAAAGCTGAGGATATAGCGATACTACTACTCTTCACCGTAACTACCTTTGTTTAAGAGGCTCAGAGATTAAAGCAACTTTTGTAAAACCAGATCCAGATAATAAACCCATTATCTCTAAAACTCTTCCATAGTTTATTGTTTTATCACCTCGTACATAAATTCTTGTGTCAGTTCTATTTTTTGAAACAGCTAAAACTTTAGCGATAATATTGTCATACTCTACTTTTGATTCTTGAATAAAAATTTCACCTTTAGCATTGATAGATAATGTTAAAGGTTCTGTTTCCTCAGGCAAAGAATCTGCTGAACTCTCAGGTAGATCAACCTGAACACCAACTGTTAAAAGTGGTGCAGTGACCATGAATATAATTAATAGAACCAACATCACATCAACAAAAGGAGTAACGTTAATCTCACTCATTGGTTCTTTTGATGAGCGATTTAGTTTAAAGGCCATTTAAATTATTGTTAAAAATCTTTTTGAAAAATTCTCTAATTTTTCTGAGTATTTTTTTGCGTCTGTATTAAATTTATTGTAAGCAACTACAGCAGGTATCGCAGCTAACAATCCTAATGCAGTTGCAAATAATGCTTCGGCTATACCAGGTGCAACTATTGCGAGACTAGTATTTCTTGAAATAGCAATTGACTGAAAAGAATTCATAATGCCCCAAACTGTTCCAAACAATCCAATAAATGGTGCAGTTGAACCAACAGTTGCCAAAAATGTAAATCCCTTTTCAATCTTTGACATTTCCTTTTCTATTCCGCCCTCAAGGAACGCAGTCATTCTTTCACTCAAATTTGTTTTTGATTTTTTCTTAAGTAAGTTTTCCATAGCATTTTGGAATACCAAAGACATTGGGTCTTCTAAATTATTTGGTAAACTGTTATAAAAATTTTCAGCAGATTTAGAGTTCCAAAATTTTTCTTCAAATTCTTCTGAAGATTTATTTATTTTTTTAAAAAGTCTATATTTTTCTATAATCACCGCCCATGAGTATACTGAGCAAAGTATAAGGCTAATCATTACTGCTTTAACAATTATATCTGCTTTTAAAAATAAGCTAAAAAGTGAAAAATCTGTATTTGTTCCTAAGTCTAATGCATTTGAGGCTATATCTGCTTCCATAATCACTCATCACACTTAATTGTGTCATGAATTTGGCTATATAAATTTAAAGATTATTCATTTTTGTATGTTTCATGAAAATAACTGGATATCAGAATTGCATCAGCTTTATTAGAGTCTTTTTTTTTAGATAAATTTGACGAAAAATAAGGAAATATTTCAATAGCTCTTGTCCTGCTAGCATCCTTTTCTGAATTAATTAAATTAAAATATTTTTTCCATTTTGCTGGTCTTACAAAATAAATTGGCAACTGCATTGCACTGCAAATACCTTTTAAAATTCCAAAAGATTGACCAAAATTAAACATACTAGTTACACCTTGACCTGGCATAGCTGAAACTTGTTCTATAACAACTTTAATATTTTTTTTTTCATATGTTTTTATTCTAAAAGAAATTTCATTATATATTTGAGATCCATTAACTTGTTTTTTATTTTTTTTTCCTTCAGTCATTGTTGGCATCTCAAGAACATCTTTGATTATTCCATTCTCTAAAAAACATATAGATCCTGATATTCCTGGATCAATTCCGATTATTAACATCAAATATTTCCTAAATTTACGTTAGAAAAAACGTTCTGAACATCATCATCATCTTCTAGATTTTCTAAAAACTCAATCACACTCTCTTTTTCATCATTTTGAATATCAACACTATTGATTGGCACCCACTCAATCTCTGTAGAAATAAAATTTGCAATTTTATTTTCTAATTTTTTTTTTACATTATATATTTCATTTGAAATACATTGAACTTCGTGAAATTCCTGGTGAGAGATACATTCCTCTGCACCAGCTTCTATAGCCAATTCAAAAATTTTGTCTTCTGATATTTCATTTTTATCAATCTTTATTATCCCAAGTTGTTTAAAGTTATGAGAAGCTGATCCTTGCGTACCTAGACTTCCACCAGATTTTTGAAAAATAGTTCTCACATTGGAAGCTGTTCTATTTTTATTATCAGTTAAAGTTTCAACAATTACAGCAATTTTGTTTGGTCCAAATCCCTCATATCTCAAATTTTCAAAACTTGCACCAGACGCTGCAGAAGATTTATCTATTGCTCTTTCAATATTATCTTTTGGCATATTTGCTGATCTAGCAGCCTGTACTGCTGATCTTAATCTTGGGTTCATTGCAGGATCTTTATCTCCCAACTTTGCAGCTACTGTAATTTCTTTTGATAATTTAGAGAAAATTTTTGAACGTTGCTTATCAGCTTTTCCTTTTTTATGTTTAATACCCGCCCAATGAGAATGACCTGCCATATATAAATTAAAAGTTTTTTAATTTTTCTCCAAATATATAACTATTAATGCTTTTAGCTAAACCAGTATTTATATCACAATCAACAATAACACCAGACAAAGTCCCTTCTCCAACGGCAGGAAAATGTTTAACTGAGTCTTTTTTTAAAAATCTGTTTAAAGAATTCTCTTTATCCATCCCAATTACAGAGTCGTAATCTCCACACATGCCTGCATCAGTTTGATATCCAGTGCCATTGTTGAGTATTCTTGCATCATTAGTTGGTATATGAGTGTGAGTTCCAACAACTAACGTTGCATGACCATCAAAAAAGTGACCTATAGCATTTTTCTCACTAGTAATTTCACCATGAAAATCAACTACCAATAAATCGTAGTCTTCTTTAAATTTATACTCACTCAAAAATTTTTTTGAAGTTTCAAAAACATCTTCACACTTTTTCATAAAAACATTGCCCATAAGGTTAAGTACACCGATTCTAATATTTTTATCAGTTTTAAAAATTTGAAAACCTCGGCCTGGTGCAGGTTCAAAAAGATTTTTAGGACGTAACAATCTATCTTCTTTTTCTATGTACTTCATGATTTCTTTTTGATCCCATACATGATTACCAGTTGTTATTACGTTAACACCACAGTTATAAAAATCTTTGCAAATTTCCTCTGTCAAACCAACACCTTGGGCTGCAGCATTTTCACCATTAGCAATAACAAAATCTATTTTTTTTGATTTAATTTCACTAAGTAAGCTACTCGTAAGTTTAGAACATCCTGAAATACCTACAACATCTCCTAAAAATAAAATTCTCAAAATGTTAAACCTCTTTCAGTAATTATTAAATCAAGCTTCTTATCATAATTATTAACTGGTACCTCTTTTAATTCTTGGAAAGAAAAAGCAAATCCAACTTTAAAGACCTTTTTTTTTATTTCAATTTTTTCAATATAACGATCATAAAAACCACCACCATAACCTAAACGGTTAAATTGCTTATCAAAAGCTAATAGTGGAACTAGTAATATATCTGGATAAACTTTCTTTTGAGATAATGGTTCAATAATACCGTATTTGTTTATCTTTAATGGATTATCTTTGGACCATTCATAAAAGTCCATTTGGTTATTTTTCTTGATGATCGGTAATGAGGTAATTTTTTTATTTTTACTAAATAGATTTAAAACTTCTAAATCATCTATTTCATGATTGCATGGATAATATCCTCCAACAATTTTTGTTTTAAGCTTATTATCACTTAGAAATTTTATTAATTTTAAAGAATTGATTTTCAAATTTTCTTTAAAATTTTTTTTTCTAAGTGATGATATCTTTCTTCTTAATTTAGATTTATTCACAAATTTATTGAGATAAATTTTCTTGTTTTGCTTTTTCGACAAAACTTGAAATTTTCTCTGCGGCATTATCAATTAAATCTTCATATTTTTTTTGATTAGTTTCAATCTCGATTTTTAATTTGTCATGATTTAAATTTAGCTCTTTTATTTCTTCTTCTTTTTTATCTTTATATTCATAAATTAGAGTTTTTAATTCTTTAAATTTATTTGATAAATCTTTTAATTCTTGTTTCTTTTGTTCAACTTTCTTTTTTGTTTCGTAGTATTCATCCATTATTTTAACTGCTGTAATTAATAAGAGTTTATTCTCTCCTAAATTCCCAAGATCGTTTTTTAAATGATTAAATTTCTGGTTTATTTGAATTAACAATTCCTCTAAATGTTCTTCTTGTCCATCATCACAAGATAGTAAAAACTCTTTATTATTGAATTTGATACTTACATTTGCCATTTATCAATCTCCTCCAACAAAGTATCTGTTTCTTGGTTTAATTCATCAATTTTCTCAGAAAACTCTATTTGTTTTCTTTCTTCAACCTTTTCTTTACTTTTAAACTCATCTAATCTTTTTGACAAAATTTCGTTCTGATCTAATAGTTCTTTATATTTTTTTTCTAGCTCATTTTTTTCAATCTCTAATTGATTTTTTTGCAAGTTAAGATTTTGAATATTATTTTTCAAATCCGGATTAGTTAGATCTAAATTTTTTAATTCTTCTAAAGCTAGATTAAGTTTTTTTTCTTTTTCGTTTACAGAATTCATATATATATACTTATAATATTAAATAGAATCTTCTTAGTCTAGTCAGGATAATTTTGAGCAAAATACATAACGATTTAGCAAATTGTATCAGATTTTTATCTATTGATGCAGTCCAAAAAGCTAATTCAGGTCACCCCGGGATGCCAATGGGTATGGCGGACGTTGCGACTGTACTTTTTAGGTATTTTTTAAGATTTAATCCGCGAAATCCAAATTGGTTAAATAGAGATAGATTTGTTTTATCAGCCGGGCATGGTTCAATGCTTCTTTATTCTTTGCTGTACTTAACTGGTTATAAAAGTATTTCGTTAAATTCGATTAAAAAGTTTAGACAACTAAACTCTATTTGTGCAGGTCATCCAGAGTATCGCCCAAAAACTGGAATTGAAACAACCACTGGACCACTTGGACAAGGAATAGCGAATGCAGTTGGATTTGCAATAGCTGAGGAAGTGCTCAAAAAAAAATTAGGTAAAAATCTTATTAATCATAAAACTTATGTTCTAGCTGGCGATGGTTGCTTGATGGAAGGTATTAGTCACGAAGCAATGAGTTTAGCTGGTCACTTAAAATTAAAAAATTTGGTGATGCTTTTTGATAACAATAATATTTCAATAGATGGTCCAACAAGTCTTGCAGTATCAGACAACTTTAAAAAAAGATTTGAAAGCTATGGATGGGATTACATATTAATTGATGGTCATAATGAAAATCAAATTTATAGAGCTTTAAAAAGAGTTCAAAATGCAAAAAAACCAACAGTAATTTCTTGTAAAACAAAAATTGGATACGGTTCTCCAAATAAATCTGGTAAGTCGTCTTCACATGGTAGTCCTTTGGGATTAGATGAAATTAAATTAGTAAGAAAAGTACTTAAATGGAAATATAAACCTTTTGAAATTCCAAATAAGTTATTGAACCAATGGAGAGCTATAGGAAGAAAGGGTCAGTTAATTGAAAAAAAATGGGACAAATTAACTAAAAAACAAAGTAAAAAATTAAACCTTATCAAAAATAATAATAACTTTAAAAATGTTTTAAATACAGAAAAGAAACTTGCAATCAAAGAACCTAAAAGCTTAGCAACAAGAAAATGTTCTGAGTTAACTTTAAGCGCATTAACCAATTCAAATAATAATCTTATTGGTGGTTCTGCAGATTTGGCTGGATCTAACAATACAAAAACAAAAAAACATAAAATTATTACACCAGGTAATTTTGAGGGAAATTATATTCACTATGGTGTCAGGGAACATGCAATGAGTGGGGTTATGAATGGGATCGCACTCCATAGTAATTTTATTCCTTATGGTGGAACTTTTTTAATATTTTCTGATTACTGCAAACCATCAATAAGATTGTCAGCTCTAATGCAACAAAGAGTTATTTATGTAATGACGCATGATTCAATTGGCTTAGGTGAAGATGGACCAACACATCAACCAATTGAGCAATTATCTGGTTTAAGATCAATTCCAAACCTTAATGTATTTAGACCTGCAGACAGAATTGAAACAATTGAATGCTGGGAGCATGCTTTAAAAACTACCAATTCTCCAAGTGTGTTGTCTCTAACAAGACAAAATTTAAATCCGATTAGAAAAAAATATTCATCAAATAATAAATGTTCACTTGGAGCTTATGAAGTGCTTAGAACAAATAAGAAAATTAAATTAACAATTTTGGCAAGTGGTTCAGAAGTAAATCTTGCAATCGAAGCAAGTCATAAACTTGCCAAAGATAAAATTTATTCTAAAGTTATTTCAGTACCTTGTATGGAGCTTTTTGATGAACAAAGTAAATCTTATAAAAATAAAATACTAAATGAAACCAAAAATAAAATCTCTATAGAAGCTGGTTCAAGTGATTGTTGGAAAAAGTATGTTGGAGAAAATGGAAAAAATTTTGGAATTAATGAATTTGGTAAAAGTGCACCATTTAAAGAAATATATAAATATTTTGGGTTAACAAAAGAAAATATAACTAACAAATCAAAAAATTTAATTAAAAATTAATTATGACAATTAAAGTTGGAATTAATGGAATGGGTAGAATTGGTAGAATGGTAGTTCGATCAATTATAGAAAGCGAAGATAAAAGAATAAAAATACAACACATCAATAACAGATCAAATTCTGAGGCTACCTGCACATTGATAAAATATGATTCAATACATGGTAAATTTAATGCTGATTTAGATTTTGATGAAAGTCATTTGATAATAAATAGTGAAAAAATTACATTTTCACAGGAGTCTAGTATTGAAAATATAGACTGGAGAAAATTTGATGTTGATTATGTTTTTGAGTGTACAGGAAAATTTAATTCTAAAGAAAAACTTTTAGCTCATATAAAAAATGGAGCAAAAAAAGTAATAGTATCTGCACCGTGTAAAAATGCAGATAAAACAATCGTATTTGGTGTAAATGAAAAAGATATAACCAGTAAGGACCAAATAATCTCAGCTGCATCATGTACGACAAACTGTTTGGCTCCAGTTGTACATACACTTAATGAAAATTTTGAAATTGAAAAAGGGTTTATGACCACTATTCATGCATTTACAAGTGATCAAAGGATTCTAGATAATTCACATAAAGACCCAAGAAGAGCAAGATCAGCAAGTCAATCAATAGTTCCAACATCTACTGGTGCATCAAAAGCAATTGGTGAAATAATTCCTAGCTTAAATGGAAAGTTAGAGGGGGTCGCAATGAGAGTACCTACCCCAAATGTTTCACTTGTAGAATTAGTTTTCTGCACGAAAAAAAATATCAATAAAGAAAATATAAATAAATCATTTGAATTAGCATCAAAAAATAAACTAAAAAATGTATTAGAAATCACTTATGAAAAGTTAGTATCAATTGATTTTAATCATAACCCTGCATCTGCGATTGTTGATGGATCTCTTACTAATGTTGTTGGAGACAATATGGGTAAAATTTCAGCCTGGTATGATAATGAATGGGGTTTTTCAAATCGTATGTGTGATATTGCAGAGTTTATTCATCAAAATTCTTAATGCAAAGTATTTCCGTATTAAAAGACCTGGCAGGTAAAAAAGTTATTTTAAGATTGGATTTAAATGTACCTCTTAAGAATGGTAAAATAACTGACACTACAAGAATTGACAAAGTTCTTCCAACAATTAAATTTTTATTAAAGCAAAATTCAAAAATAATTATCTTATCTCATGTCGGTCGACCTAAAGGAAAAATAATAAAAGATCTTTCGTTAAAACCAATACAAGAGGATATAGAAAAAAAATTAAATGAGAAAATAAACCTTATCAAAAAAAATATATATGAGATAAATAAAGACTTACTTGATAATTTTAGTGAAAAAATTTTATTAATTGAAAATATTAGATTTTATCCAGAAGAAGAAAAAAATGACACTAATTTTGCAAAACATTTATCAAGTTTAGGTGATATTTATGTAAATGATGCTTTTTCATGCTCACATAGAGCTCATACATCTGTTTGTGAAATTTCAAAATTTTTACCGTCCTTTTCAGGATTACAACTAGATTTAGAGATTGGTGCATTAAAAAAAATTACATCTAATATAATTAAACCTGTTACTTGCATAATTGGAGGATCTAAAATTTCTACTAAAATTAATATTATTAAAAATTTAATTCCAAAATTTGATAACATAGTAATTGTGGGTGCAATGGCGAATAACTTAATTGAACATGATGGATATAATATTGGAAAATCTCTTAAAGAAGAAAATGTTAATTCTATAGTTAATGAAATACTTTCATATTCAATAGAAAAAAATTGTAGATTAATTTTTCCAGAAGATGTGGTGGTGGCCAATGATTTAAATGGTCACCCTAAAATTAAAGAATTGAATCAAATTAAATTAAATGAAATGATTTTGGATATAGGTCCAAAAACTGTTGAAAGTATATGTAATATTATTGATAATACAAACACCATATTATGGAACGGTCCTGCTGGATATTTTGAAAATCCTAATTTTGCTAATGGAAGCACTGCAATTGCAAAAAAAATTGTTGAAAAATATAAAGAAGATAAAATTTATTCTGTTGTAGGTGGTGGAGATACCGTTTCATTAATTAATTCTTTAAATGCTGTTAAAGACTTTAATTTTGTTTCAACTGCAGGTGGAGCATTTTTAGAATATCTTGAAGGAAAAGAACTTCCTGGTATAAGCGCTTTAAATTGATATGTCTGAACTAAATAAAATAGCTCTTCAAATACTTTCAAATGGCAAAGGAATACTTGCGGCAGATGAAAGTAATGGAACTATGACGAAAAGACTTGAGGCTGTAAATATTGAGTCTACACCAAAAAACAGACTCGCTTTTAGAGAAACTCTTTTTAGTTCAGAAAGCATGAAAGATTGTATCGGTGGTGTGATCTTATACGATGAAACAATAAACCAAATTTCAAGTCTAGGTAAATCAATTCCTGAATTAATCTCTGCTAGTGGAGCAGTACCTGGAATTAAAGTAGATACAGGTACAAAAAATTTAGCAAACTCTCCAGAGGAAAAAATTACAGAAGGGCTAGACGGGCTAAGAGAAAGATTAAAAAAGTACTATGAGCTTGGTGCAAGATTTACAAAATGGAGAGGTGTTTATTCGATAAGCAATATCTATCCTAGTAAACTTGCAATTCATTCTAATGCTCATGCGCTTGCAAGATACGCCGCGTTAGTTCAAGAATGTGAAATGGTTCCTATAATAGAGCCAGAAGTTTTAATGGATGGTGATCATGATGCAGACGAATGTTTAAAAAAGACAACAGAAGTTATAAAAAAGTGTTTTGAAGAATTAATATTACATAAAATTGATTTGTCAGGTATCATTTTAAAACCAAATATGATTTTAGCTGGAAGTAATTCAAAAAATAAAATCTCTAATGAAGAAGTTTCAGATAAAACACTTGAATGTCTTAAAAATTCAGTACCAACTGAAGTACCAGGAATTGCTTTCTTGTCAGGGGGCCAATCTGAAGTAGAGGCAGCAGAAAATTTAAATTTAATTAGCAAAAATAATACTACAAATTTTATAATGACCTATTCATATGGTAGAGCATTGCAACAGAGTGCTCTTAAATTTTGGTCTAAAGATACTACTAAAATCAGCGAAACACAGGATGTGTTTAACCATAGAGCAAGAATGTGTACTTTGGCTGCTCAAGGAAAATGGACAAGCAACCTTGAGAATAAATAAAAAAAAATTTATTTATCTTATATCTCCAAATAAAATAACAAAGAATTTTTACCAAATATTAAATAGAGTATTAAAATCAGGTAAAATAAGTTTTTTTCAAATGAGATTTAAAAAATACTCATTTAAGAAAAAAATTTTGATAGGAAAAAAAATTAGACAATTATGTAAGAATTATAGAGTAAAATTTATTGTTAATGATGACCCAATTCTTGCAAAAAAATTAAACGCTGATGGATGTCATTTAGGGCAAAAAGATATGAATATTAAAGTAGCCAAAAAAATAATTGGAAATAAAATTATTGGAATAACTTGTCACAACTCAATTAAACTTGCAAAAGAGGCAATTAAAAACAAGGCTAACTACATTGCATTTGGTGCTTTTTTTCAAACAAAAACGAAGAAAGTTAAATACAGGGCTAATATAAAAACTTTGAATAAAGTAAAGGAATTATCAAATATTCCCATAGTTGCTATTGGTGGAATAACAAATGAGAACTATAAAAAACTTTTATTGAACAATGCAAAATTTTTAGCTATCTCAGGCTACATTTGGAATAATAAAAAATACAAACCTACAGAAGCTATAGAAAGTTTAATATGAAAATAAATGCTAGTGAAATTAGAGCTGGAATGCTTTTAGAATATAAAAATGATCTTTGGCAAGTTCTAAAAACACAACATGTAAAACCTGGTAAAGGGGGTGCATTCGCACAAGTAGAAATGAAAAGTGTTGGTAAAAATACCAAACTAAATGAAAGATTTAGATCTAGCGAAACAGTAGAAAAAGCATCATTGGATGAAAATAAATACAATTATATGTATGAAGATGATACTAATTATTTTTTTATGGAACCAAAAACTTTTGAGCAAATTGAAATTAAAAAAGAAATTATTGGTGAACAAGGTAAATTATTAACTGAAAATCTTGAGGTATCTGTAAGTTTTTATAATGAAAATCCAATTTCAGTTGAATTACCAAATCAAGTACAATGTAAGATAGAAATTACTGATGTGGCATTAAAAGGTCAAACAGTATCTTCCTCTTACAAACCAGCAACTCTAGATAATGGTTTAAATATTCAAGTTCCACCATTTATAGAAGCAGGAGATGAAGTCATTATTGATACTCGCAATTTAGAGTACGTAAAAAAGATTTGAAATGATATCAATATCCTCAAATCTTAACTTAATGATTAAAGCTGCTGAAAAAGCATCTAAAGCTGTAATAAGAGATTTTGGAGAAGTAGAAAAATTACAAGTATCTAAAAAAGGCCCTTACGATTTTGTTACTAAGACTGATAAAAATGTAGAAAAAATTTTAATAGAAGAGCTATCTAAATCCAAAAAAAATTATTCATATATCACAGAAGAAACAGGTAAGATAAATAATAAAGATAAAGAAAATTTTTGGATTATAGACCCAATAGATGGGACAACTAATTTTCTTCACGGTATTCCACACTTTGCTATTTGTATTGCTCATATGTCTAAAAACAAAATTATAAGTGGATTAATTTTTGATCCGATAAAAGATGAAATGTTTTTTTCTGAAACAAACAAGGGTGCATATCTAAATAATCAAAGACTAAGAGTGTCAAAAAAAAATTCTACAGAAGATTGTTTATTTTCAAGTAACCATGAAGGTACAAAATTTAGTGATCTAAATATGAGGTGTAGTGGATGTGCAGCACTTGATCTCGCATATGTGGCCTGTGGAAGACTTGATGGTTTTTTTCATAATAAAATTAATATTTGGGATGTGGCAGCTGGTGCTTTAATGGTAGAAGAAGCTGGTGGAATAGTTAACGAAATTAACAAATTTGATATAAAAAATATTGATATCAGAGCTTCAAGTAGTGCAATTAACGATAAAATGCTTGAAAAATTAGTTAACTTTTAATTGTTTTAAAAAATTCTTTTGCTATAAGTCTCCGCATGAAAAAAAATATTCATCCAAACTATCATACTATTAAAGTAGAAATGACTGATGGAACACAATTTGAAACAAAATCGACTTGGGGTGCCGAAGGTGATTTACTTAAACTTGAAATTGATCCAAAATCACACGCTGCCTGGACGGGTGGAAAACAGAAATTAATGGATAAAGGTAGAATAAGTAAATTTAACAAAAAATTTCAAAACTTCAAATCTGAAAAGAAAGATTAAATGTCCAATGCACCTCTAATGCCTATGGCTACTGCCGTTTGGTTAGTAGAAAATACAACTCTAACATTTAAACAGATTGCAGATTTCTGCAAACTACACGAAGTAGAGATACAAGGTATAGCAGATGGAGAAGTTGCAAAAGGGATTAAAGCTTATAATCCAATAATTTCAGGACAACTTTCTAGAGAAGAAATAGAATTATCATCTAAAGATGAAAGTAGACCACTACAAATCAAAAGTAGTGATATTGAAATTTCAAACGATGAAAAGAAAATAAAAAAATATATACCTCTTTCAAAAAGACAAGATAAACCAGATTCTGCTTTGTGGCTTATTAGACAGCATAATATTTTGAAAGATTCACAAATAGCCAAATTAGTTGGAATTACAAAAAATTCTGTGACTTCTATAAGAAATAAAAGTTTCTGGAATTACAATAATCTCAATCCAAAAGATCCGGTTGCATTAAATTTATTTTCACAAAAAGATCTGATAGAAGCAATAGAAAAAGCTGAAAGAAGAATTAAGAGAGAAAAAAAAGAAAAAGAAAAACAAAATAAAGTAAATAAAACAAGCACAAATGAACAAAACTAATAGACATAAATTAATAAAAGTGATAACAAACCACTTTTTCGGAGGTAGTTATTAAAATAGAAGTTAAAGATAATAATGTTGAACAAGCATTAAGAGTATTAAAAAGAAAACTGCAAAGAGACGGTTTCTTTAAAGTTATTAAATTAAAAAATACCTACGAAAAACCTTCTGAAAAGAAAAAAAGAATTCTTCAAGAAAACATTAAAAGAGTTAAAAAGTTAAATAAGCTCAAGAATAGAATTTAAATATATCGCGGGGTGGAGCAGTCTGGTAGCTCGTCAGGCTCATAACCTGAAGGTCGGCGGTTCAAATCCGTCCCCCGCAACCAATTTAGTTATAATTTAAAATTAGATTTTTTGCTATCGATTAGAAATGCCTTAACTGTTTCAACAGTAAGCTGATTAAAAGACTTACCGAACATTTCAATTTTTTCAATCAATGCTGGTGGAATTGTGATTATATGACATCCCAATTGTCTAGCTTGCAAATAATTATAAGGTTCTCTCACACTAGCCCATAAGATCTCTACATTTTTAAATTTCTTTGCCAATTTTATACTTTTTTCAAATTCAGGAATTGGATCTTTACCTGTATCTCCTGCTCTTCCTGCAAAAATTGAAATAATTACTTTTGTTTGTTTGTTTATAACTTTAAGTATTTTTGAAGTTTGTTTGGCTGTGTATACTGCTGTTATATTCAGCTTTATATTTTTACTATTTAGCTCTCTAATAACTTGGCCTGAAAATTTATTTTTTGAATTAACCACTGGAACTTTGACGTAAACATTTTTGCCCCAAGTATTTATTTCTTTTCCTTGCTCAATCATAGATTTTTGATCATCAGCAAACACTTCAAATGAAATTGGTTTACTTTTACAAACTTTTAGTATTTGTTTAGAGTATAATTTGTAATCTTTTGCTCCAGCTTTTCTCATTAAGCTTGGATTTGTTGTAAATCCTTTCACACTTTGTTTCTTATTAAATTTTTTAATTGAAGATAAATCTGCAATATCACAATAAATTTTTGTATTCATTAAATCTATAAATTCTTTGTAATATCTTCAGTCATTTTTTTTGCATCTGCAAATAACATCAATGTATTTTCTTTATAAAATAAATCATTATCAATTCCTGCATATCCGGGGGATAAACTTCTTTTAACAAACAATACTGACTTACATTTTTCTACATCTAAAACTGGCATTCCATAAATTGGGCTTTGTGGATCTGTTTTTGCTACAGGATTAGTAACGTCATTTGCACCAATTACAAATGCCACGTCTGCATTTGCAAAATCGTTATTAATCTCCTCTAATTCGAATACTTCATCATATGGAACATTCGCTTCTGCCAACAATACATTCATGTGTCCAGGCATTCGTCCTGCTACTGGATGAATAGCGTATGAAACCTTAATGTCATTTTTCTTTAATGTATCTACCATTTCTCTAAGAGCATGTTGAGCTTGCGCAACTGCCATTCCATATCCTGGAACAATTATAACTGATGAAGCATTTTTCATTAAAAAAGCCGCGTCATCAGCATTACCACTTTTTACTGGTCTCTGTTCTTTGGTTTGATCTCCTGTGTTTTGATCGTTAGCACCAAAACCACCTAATATTACATTAAAGAATGATCTGTTCATACCTTTACACATAATATATGAAAGTATGGCTCCAGACGATCCCACCAACGCACCTGTTATGATAAGCGCCGAATTTTCTAAGGTAAATCCTATTCCTGCTGCAGCCCAACCAGAGTAAGAATTCAACATTGAGATTACAACTGGCATATCTGCACCACCTATAGGAATGATGATTAAAAATCCTATTAAAAAGGAAACTGCAATTAATATCCAAAACAAATTAGATGATTGCGTTGAACAAAGATAAATTGTTAATATAACAATCAATAATAACAATAATGCGTTTAATAAGTGCTGACCTTTAAAAGTTATTGGTGCACCTGACATTATTCCTTGCAATTTTAAGAATGCTATAACGGATCCAGAAAAAGTAATTGCACCAACAGCTGCTCCTATCGCCATTTCAATTAAGCTTGCAAGCTTAATATATCCTGGTGTTCCAAGATTAAAGGCTGCAGGGTTAATAAATGCTGAAATTGCAACAAATACTGCAGCTAAACCAACTAAACTATGAAAGCCTGCAACTAATTCTGGCATTGCAGTCATTGGTATACGATAAGCAATAAATACACCAATGCTGCCACCAATAGCTAAAAATATTAGAACATAAATAAATCCAGAACTAAAATTACCAACAGACAAAAATGTAACTGTCACAGCAATAACCATTCCAATTATTCCAAATAAATTTCCTTGTCTTGATGTTTCAGGAGATGACAACCCTCTTAAAGCTAATATAAATAATACACCAGATACCAAATACAAAATTGCAGATAAATTTTCAGACATTTATTATTTATCCTTTTTCTTTTTTTTATACATGGCAAGCATTCTTTGAGTGACTAAAAATCCACCAAAAATATTAACAGCTGCTAATATGATCGCTAAAAATCCATAAATACTAGATGACGAAAAAACTCCTCCATCACTTCCAGATAAAGCTGCAATTATTGCACCAACGATAATTACTGAAGAGATTGCATTCGTAACTGACATTAATGGTGTATGTAAGGAGGGCGTTACACTCCATACCACATAATACCCAACAAATATTGATAATATAAATATACTTAATCTGAATATAAAAGGATCTATTTCCATAATACTATTTAATAAGTGTTTTATCTATTATTTCATCATCTAAATTAATATTTAGTTTCTTATTTTCTTTATCATATAGATTAGAGATAAAATTAAATACATTTTTTGCATACAAATTAGAAGCTGATACAGGTAACTTATTTAATATATTTGCATCTCCTAAAATTTTAACACCATTTTTTTCAACAGTTTTATCAACTTCAGTAAAAACAGTGTTTCCTCCTTGAACTGCTGCTAAATCATAAATGACAGAACTGGGTTTTAAATTTTTGAACATTTCCTCTTTAATTATTTTTGGAGCTTCTCTACCTGGGATTAAAGCAGTACAAATTATTATATCAATTTTTTTTAATGTTTCTGTTAATAATTCTTCTTGTTTCTTTTTAAATTCGTCTGAGGCTTCTTTTGCATAGCCACCTTCAGTTTCTAAATTTTCAGATCCTTCAACGGTTAAAAATTTTCCTCCTAAACTTTCAACTTGTTCTTTAGATGCCATTCTCACATCAGTAGCAAATACAACGGCCCCCATTCTTTTAGCAGTTGCAATAGCTTGCAATCCTGCAACTCCTGCTCCAACAACCAATACTTTTGCTGCAGGAATAGTTCCTGCTGCCGTCATCATCATTGGAATTGCTTTCTCATAAACTTGAAAAGCTTCCACCACTGCTTTGTAACCTGCTAGGTTAGCTTGTGATGATAGAATATCCATTGATTGTGCCCTTGTTATTCTTGGAAGCAGCTCTAATGAAAAGCAATTTATTTTCTTAGATTTTAAATTCTCTAATTTTTCTTTATTTAAAAAAGCATTCAATGAACCAACCAAACTTTGGTTTTCTTTAAATAATGATAGTTTTTCTTCTTGTGGCAATCCTAATTGAATAACAATTTCAGAATTTTTAATTATTTCATTTTCATCAACTAAAAAATTAACACCTTCATTTTTATATTCTTCATCACTAAACCCTAAGTGAGTTCCATAATTATTTGGCAAAGTTAAATTAAATCCTAAACTAATATATTTTTTTGCAATTTCTGGAGTTATGGCTATTCGCTTCTCAGTAATATGGTTTTCAGAAATTGAAACTAAATTCATAATAATTTATATTATTACAAAAGAAACATTGCCATTAAAATTAAAACTATAATTACAGCAATTGTTCCCCAAAGAACAAATTTAGTAAAATTATTCCAAGTCTTTTTATGGTCTTCATTATCCATAAAACTATTTTTGTCTTGCTTTAAATTTTGGGTTAGTTTTGTTAATGACATAAACTCTTCCTCTTCTTCTTACTAGCTTAGAGTTTAGATCTCTTTTTTTTATAGATTTTAATGAGCTTTTAATTTTCATATTTAATTGTTGTAATGCCGGCAACGTCCTACTCTTCCATGTCTTAAGACAAAGTACCATCGGCGCTGAAAGGCTTGACTTCCGAGTTCGGAATGGGATCGGGTATAACACTTTCGCAATAATTACCGGCGAAAGCTTTATACCTTTTTAAAAGATATTGTAAACCATGAAAAAAGGCTTTTTTTAAATGGTTTTAATAAAATTTTTTGTATAGTCCTCTAAGTTTATCTTTCTAAATATTTTATAGACTTTGTAGAATTAATTAGTTCCTTTCTCATTTTCAAGGAGGTAACATTTTTTTTCAATTAAAATCAATAAATCTAAGATTATGAAAATTCATACCAGGATTTTGGTAATACAATATCTGGTTTTTTTTTACAATTTTTCTCATCTAAGGGATGGGGAAACTTTTTAGCATATACGAAATTTTTAACTCGGTCTTTTCTTAAAAAAGTTATTTCAAGATAGTGCGGAATTTCAATATTATTTCTTTTTAAAATAGGAGAATGATTATTTGGATGAATATGTACAACATAAAAGTTTTCTAAAATTTTTTTAAAGCACGAATACATAAATTGGTTACTATGTAAATCAAATAACCTAGTTAGGAAGTGAAATTCAACAACAATAATTCTAAATTTTTTTAGTTCTGTTTGAGGTATATCCAAAAAAACTTTATACTCATCACCCTCTATATCCATTTGCATTATCAAATCATTATTATAATTTTTTAAATATTTATCTTTCCAATTTAAATAGCTTATTGTGGTATCTGAACTATAAGAATTTATAAATTTTTTTTCAAAAACAAGATTAGGATGTTCGATAGGTAGTTTTTCAACACTGTAGTCTGCAATAAAAGATTTTATTCCCATCTCTGCTAAATGTAGCTCAAAAGAAGAAGATTTTCCTACTCCCATTGAAAAACAGTATTCAATTCCCTCTAGGTCATCAGGCAATAAATAATTTCCATCAATTTCTGTATTTTTACCAATTCTTATTAATTTTTTACCTTCTGCTTCAATAGGTCTTAATTCTCGAATTAATTCTTTTATTTTTATATTTGTTGCGTTCAGTCTTGATAAATCGTATCCGAAGGACCACAATAGTTTTTGAATAAAATGTTTCACTAAATAACTTAGTCTGGTTATAAATTATCTCTTTTCGATAATATTAAATTTTTCTTTTTAGTCCAATTTATATTAAATCTTTTATCTCTCCAACTATAAGTAAATTGATCATTTTTGTCTAAATATTTTCCATTATAAAAAAGTTTATAAAAGACAACTGTTTTTTTTGATAAACAAAGATATGAATTTCCCACATTTGGTGGTATCAAAATACTAGTAAAGTCACTTTCTGAAAGTTTAAATTTTGAATATTTTCCAAATTTTTTTGATTTTTTATTACAGTCTACCAATACTAACTCGATTTTACCTGATATACAGCATAATAATTTCCAAGTTTTTTTGTCACCATGAATTCCTGTTAAAGAATTTTTTTTTCTAATTATAAATTTATCATCAATATTTGAAAATTTTTTTTTTAAAATTTTTTTTTTAATTTTATTATTAAATTGTGTATATAAGTATCCTCGATGATCTTTGAAATAAGAGCTATTAATTATAAATACATTTTTTAAAATTTTGTCTTTTTTGTAATTGAATGAAAACATATTTAATTTAATATTTTTTTCAAAATTAAGTTATGAGTAAAAATATAAATTAGAATTAAAAACTGCATACATTTAATAGCCAGATTATCAGTCTCTTTTGAAATATTAAAATATAGGTTTAAATATCTTTTGTAATCAAATGAACCGCTATAAGTGGATTTGGAGTAAGTCGCAAAAGATAATGTTTTATTGATTATTATTGGTTTAATTATTTTTGATAATCTAATCCAGCACACATAATCATTTCCATACCAATGAATATTATTAAAATAACCAACTTTTTTTAAATATTTTCTTTTACAAAATGATGATGGCGTCATTATATAATCTACTAAATGCAACGTATTTTTATTGTAATTTTTAAGCATAAAAGTTTTTATTTGGGTTACTAGAGTTCTTATTTTTTTTCCTTTATTATCAATGTAAGATCCATAGCCAATTATCCAATTTGGATTTAATAATTTAATTTTTTTAATTAAAATATTAAATATATTTTTTACAAGTTTATCATCATCTCCTAAAAAACTAATATACTCACCACTTGCTACCTTTGCTCCATTCTTAAAAGCAGATTGAAAACCTTTTTCATTAAGAACAATTTTTATTTTAATTTTCTTTTTTTTTTTTATTTCTTCTGCAAATTTCAAGGTTGATAAGTCTTTTTTTTCTACAACCAAAACCCACTCACATAAATTGTTATTTTTTTGATTTAAAAGTTGTTTGTATGACTTTTTAAGGTTTTTAAGTCTTTTATATGTTGGAGTGATTAAACTGAAAAGGTATTTTTTTTTTATTGTTTTAGTAGAAGCTTGTACCATTTGATTGTCTGTTTTACTCCATCACTTAAACTAACTAATCCAAACTTATAGACTTTTTTTAATTTTTTAAAACTTATATTTACAGTTTTTGGAGCACCTGGTACCGAAACGTTTTTAGATGGCAATGATAAGCTGGCATTAGTGTTTTGAGATATAATTTTAGCTAGTTTCAAAATTGTTGTTTTTGAATTTCCACAAATATTATAAATACCAGTTTTATCTTTAGCCAATAATTTTAGTATATAAATCATAACGTCTCCAATAAAAATATATTTTCTTACACTTTGACCCCTATCAAGCATGCTTATATTTTTTTTTTTTAAAGCTTTTAAAATAAAATCATTCAACACACGTTTATCAGTTAATCCAGGTCCAGCACCGTAGGCTAAAGATAATCTTATGATAAGAACAGAATAACCATCATTTATTTTGTTATGTGATAATGTCTCACCAAATTTTTTTCCATTTATATATGATGCCCTATCATTATCAGAATTGGTATTACCAGATTTTGTTTCAACAAAGTCTTTATTGAGACCATTATATATTTCTGATGAGCTAAAAAAGATAAGTTTACCTTTTTTTTTTAAAGAATAATATGCATTATTTAAGCCAATTGAAGAAATAAATAATGTTTTTTTATCTTTGATAAATGAGGACGGAGAAGAATAGCCAGCACAAAAAAATATTAAATCAAATCTTTGATTTAGTTTCTTTTCCGTAATATCTAATTTCAAAAAATTAATATTTTTTTCACTAATATTTTTCATAATATTCTTAGCTAAATGAGATTTGCTTACACAACATATTGATATCTTTAGATCAAATTTTTTTTTTAAATTTATTAATGTGCTAAGTATATTTAGACCTACCAATCCGTTAGATCCAATAATTAATATTTTTTTAAATTTTTTTAATGGGTTTTTTCTAAAATGACTAATTACATATTTATTTTGTTCTAAAAGAAAACTAGCTTGATTTAACTTCATTTTAATTTAATTACTTTCATTATTTTATTTAAAATTTTTTTTTTACTAAAATTGATTTCTTTATATTGATCTTGTTCGCTTCCATAAGTATCGAAAAATTTAATTGGTAAACCAAAATCAATAATTTTTACAGATTTATTAAAATTTAAAGAAATATCACTAACTAATGATCCAATATACATTTCGTGTAATAATATTATTTTTTTTACATGTTTAAAATTATTCAAAGCTTTGGAATCAAAAGGTTTAATTGTACTATAGTATAAAATATTAACATTTAGATTTGATAAATTTTTTTCTATAAATCTTAAAGAAGGACCAAATACAATTAAAAGTGTTTTACTTGATTTTAATTTTTTTAAACAGTTTGATTTTCCTTTTTTAATTTTAAATTTTAAATTATGGAAATTTTTGGATAATCTTGTGTAAGAAGGAAGACCCGATTTATTTTGTTTAAGTAATGTTTCAAGTTCATAGTTGTTTCCAGGAAAAAAAATCTCAATATTTGGTAATTTTTTTAGTATAGCAATATCCTCTGGGCAATGATGAGTGCAGCCTAGTTCGCTATACTCTAAAGACCCACCACAGCTAATAATATTAACATTCATTTTTTGATAACATAAATCAAGCTTAATTTGCTCAAAACATCTTTCCACTACAAATGGAGCAATTGAATAAACATAGACTTCTTTTTTATTAATAGCCAAACCTGATGCAAACCCTATCATTGATTGTTCTAAAGTGCTCATATTATAAAGATTTTTTGAATTACCAAAAACTTTACTAAATCCATAAACTCCAATATCTCCTAATAAAATTATAACATTTTTATTTTTTTTAACTTTTTCATATAATATTTGTGGCAATAAGTTTCTCATAAAATTAATTTTTAATACTTAGATACAAATTATTTAATTCTTGACGACTATTTGGAAATCTATGATGCCAAGAATTTTGTTGAAATATTTTTGATCCATTTCCTTTAATTGTCTTTGCTATAATTACTTTTGGAAATGATGATTTATTTGGCTTACTTAATGCATTATAAATTTGATTATGATTGTGGCCGTTAATACTTTGAACATTTTTTGAAAAACCTGAAAGTTTTTTTTTTAAATTTCCAAGGGGGATAGCTTCATTTCTAGAAAAATTTCTATCAATGATTATAGTCAAATTATTTAAATTAAATTTATTTATTATAAACATTGACTCCCAAGTCGTTCCTTCAAGACACTCTTGATCTCCTAGGATAACATAATATTTTTTTTTTAAATTATTTAGTTGATCTGCAAATGCCATGCCAGAGATAATTGGTAATCCATGTCCTAAAGAACCTGTAGATGCAGTAATGTATCTGCTTTTGTTAATATCTGGATGTCCACCTAAAACACTATTTTTTGAACAAAAACTTAAAAAAACCTTTTTACTAATTTTTTTATAATAAAATAGCATTGCATAATAAGCTAAACAGCCGTGTCCCTTACTTAATATAAAATTATTTAAATATTTTTTTTTTCTTAAAACATACCCACCTTTAAACAAGCAATAAATTATGTCTAATATTGAGAAAGAGCTAGGTATGTGTCCTTCTTGAGAATTATAGGATACTTCAATTATTTTTTTTTTTAACGCAACAATTTCAGTGTTCATTATTTTTTTAGGTCAATTAAGTTATAAAAAACTGTTAGTGTTACTAAATTGATAAAGAAAAACAATCTTAATATAAGTTTTATTATTACACCGAATTCAAAAGTAAATCCGACGTTAACCGATACCAATCCAAAAACAAGTTCACTTATCGCAAAGTTTTTTGGAGTAATAGGTACTTGATCTAGAAAAGAATTAACAATAA
>NZ_JBNAJY010000002.1:0-75590 GCF_052047595.1 Candidatus Pelagibacter sp. HIMB1715
GTTTTTCTTTAATTCTTATTTCTTTGAGATTATGAGCTGATCCAATTAACTTAAAATTTCTCTTTAAAGAAAAGCTTAAGTGATCCATTTTATTGTTAAATGATGGAATATAAGCTCCATCAAAGTCCAAATTTAAAGCTAATTTTATATTATTAGATAAATAAATTTTTTTATTTATTATTTTACAATAGTTTTTTAATTTAATTATGTTTAAAATATTATTTTCATCGCTATAGTTTCGGTAAATAATACTGGTCTTTCTGTCTATTTTATCAATAATTTTTTTATTGAATTTATCAGTAAAGTAGTATTTTTCTGTAATATAATTATGCATGATACTATTAAAAATTTAATAAATATAGAAAAGAAAATTAAATCAATTTTAAATTCGTTAAATTACAAAAATACTCCAAATATAATTGCAGTATCAAAAACTTTCCCAATTGAGGAAATTCTCCCATTAATAGAACATGGACACCTTCATTTTGGAGAAAATAAAGTACAAGAGGCTTTAAATAAATGGTCTGATATAAAAAAAAATAAACCTGACATAAAAATACATTTAATCGGCAAGTTACAAACAAACAAAGTTAAGTTTGCTGTAAAACTATTTGATTATATTCATTCTGTAGACAGCAAAAAACTTGCTAAAAAAATTGCTGATGAACAGATTAAAATTAAAAAAAAAATTAATACATTTATTCAAGTCAATATAGGTAATGAGGATCAAAAGTCTGGAATAAATAAAAATGAATTAGATGATTTAGTTAAATTTTGTAAAGAAATTGATTTAATAGTCAATGGATTAATGTGTATACCTCCATTAAATTTAGACTCAGATTATTTTTTTAAAGAGATGAAAAAATTAAATGAATATTATGGTTTTAAAGATCTGAGTATGGGTATGTCATCAGATTATTTAAAGGCCTTAGAAAACTCAGCTACTTATATAAGAATTGGTTCAAAAATTTTTGGTTCAAGAATTTAATTAATTATTATTTTAGAATTATTTTTTAATAATTTAAGCACAATTCTAAAGTCTTTCTCTTTTAAACCTATGCAACCAGCAGTAGGCTTGTAATTTTTTGTTAAATGTAAGAAAATGCAACTTCCTCTTCCGGCCTTAGGATTTTTATAATTATATTTAATCGGAACAAATAAATTATATTTATAATCATTTCTTTTGAGCACTTCATGTCTTATTTTTTTATTTATTTTAATTAATTTATTATAATTTTTTGGTGATTTTGGATCGTTACACCATCCCATATTATTTTTAATCTCAATGCATTTAAGTTTGGTTTCAGGAGGTTTTTTTAATCGGTCCTTCCTATAGTACAAGTGCTCAATACCAAATATTCCTTTTGGAGTTTTGTTGTCTCCTTCTTTTTTCTTCATGGAAATACCATTTTTACCAACACAGCATTTAAAAAAGAAATCTTCAATTTGAAGAGAGTATTTATTTTTTAAGATAATTGTCATATTGTTATTTTATGAAAACTCAAAATATAATTATTTATCGTTTAAATATACTGTATCAAATATTGAAGGAATTAGAAAATCAATGCAATTTTAAAGTGATTGAAATAGAGAGTGTAGAAACTTTGAGAGATAGTATGAAAAACTTAAGTAATTACTTAGTTATTTCTAACAACAATAATTTAGATATAAAATTTCAATTAAAGTTGAGTTTAGTTCCGATAAAAATTTTTAATTTAATTGAAAAAATAAACATTGAATTTTTAAAAAATAATTACAACCATCAGTCTAAAATTAGAATTAATGATTATTTTGTTGATTTAAATTCAAGAGAGTTAATCAGAAATAAAAAAAAAATTAAATTAACTGAAAAGGAAATAGGTTCTATTATTTTCATTTTTAATGCAAATAAGTCTGTTTTGATTCGTGAATTAGAGGAGCATGTATGGAAATATCAATCTGCAATAGAAACTCATACAGTAGAAACACATATTTATAGACTTAGAAAAAAAATATATAATAATTTTAAAGATGATAAATTTATTATAAGTACAAAAAATGGTTATAAAATTGTTTAAAAAAATCAATTAATTCAAAAATTGTTTTCTAAAAAATTTTAGTCAAAGATTTTGATACTTAAAAAAAGGTAAAGGAAGTTTTAAGCGTTTAAAAAACTTAATTTAATTTTTTATATCAACGTTAAAACTAATTACTATCCGTTCATCATCAGACTCGTTTTTACCTACTTTGTGAGGTAGATAACTGGGAAAAAGTATTAAATCACCCTCACTTATTTCAATTCCAGCAATATCACCATTTAACTCATTTTTATTTGTAATTTCAGGAAAAGAATGTCTTTTTGCTATGTTAGGGTTTTCAACAATAAATTTACCACAGTTTTTTGGTGCTTTGACGTAATAAGCTGAGCTTAAATAACAATTTGGATGAGTATGAATTACATTAAAATCGTTTCTTTTATTTATAATTGCCCACATTTCTTTTATCCGAATATTTTTGTCTTTAACTCTCCAACCCATATTTTGAAAACTGTTTATGATATATTTTTGCATATGTTGAGCAAACCTGTTCTGAATTGAATTAATCTCATTAATTCTAAAATGTGTTGAATGCCATCCACCTCTATTTGATCTTTCTATTCCTCTACTATCATTTTCATAAAGTTTATAGATATAAGTTTTTAAATCTTTGTTAAATTCTTCATAATTATCTACTTTGTATTTAAATATTGGTTCTGGGAATAACTTTAAAATTTCATTTTGTGTCATAATTTAATTTAGTTTTTTTTCTTTTGATAAATAAATCATAATCTAGCTCCAATTTGCTGGATTACTCTTGATGACATCTCCGTACCTTTTTCAAGGCACTCTTTTGTAGATAATTTATTGATGTACCCATGTAAAAACCCAGCAGCAAAAAGATCACCTGCACCTGTAAGATCAATAACTTTCAAATTTTTTTGTATATTACTTTCAAAAACTTCATTACCATTAATTGCAACTGCACCTTTTTCACCTCTTGTTACAATAATTAATTTGTTAAGTTTTTTTGAAAAATTTATTACTTCTTTAAAGTTTTTTGCCTCGATTAATGATGTAATTTCTTGTTCGTTGGCAAAAGTTATATCGAGTTTGTTTTTAACTAAGTTTAAAAAATGAGGTTTGTGTCTATCTACACAAAATAGATCTGATAGTGACATTGCAACTTTATTTGCATTATTTATAGCTTTATCAAATGCTTTTTTTGGTTCTCCTTCATCCCACAAATAACCTTCTAAAAATATTATTTCACTTTTTTTAATAGCATCAGAACTAACATCATTTTCATTAATTTTTCCCGCTGTACCCAAGAATGTGCACATTGTCCTTTCTGAGTCTGGAGTTACTAGTATTAAGCAAGTCCCCGTTGGTAATTTTTCTCTCTTTTTTGAATAAAAATACTCTACATTTTCTTTTTTTAATCCTACCTCATAATTACTACCAAATTCATCATCTGAAATTTTTCCTATAAAGCCAGATTCATTACCAAGCTGAGATATACCAACGATTGAGTTTGCAACTGATCCGCCAGAAACTGTTTTTTCAATCTTTAGATTTGTTAATAAGTTTCTGAATTCATTTTCATTAGAGAATAATTTCATCGTGCTTTTGGTAAGGTTGTTTTGGTTAATAAAACTGTCTTCAACTTTACAGATAACATCCACAATAGCATTTCCTATTCCTAAAATTTTCATATTAAGCCTTTTTGGTAATAACAGGTTTTTTTCTATTTGGGTAGCAAGTAGTACATATTTTGCACTTCATTCCATGACAATCTCTTGCTTTACAATATTCTCTGCCATAAAAGATTATTTGGAGATGAAGTTTAGACCAAGTTTTTTTAGGAAATATTCTTTTTAGATCTTTTTCAGTTTGGATTACATTTTTCCCATTTGTTAAACCCCAACGTTGCGCAAGTCTGTGAATATGAGTATCAACAGCAAAAGCCGGGTATCCAAAACCTTGAGACATCACTACGCTTGCTGTTTTATGGCCCACACCAGGTAATTTTTCGAGTTCTTCAAAACTTTTAGGTACTTTGCCTTTGTGTTTTTCCAACACTTGTTTTGACATTAAATAAATGCTTTTGGCTTTAATTCTATAAATCCCAATTTTTTTTATTAATTTTTCAATTTTTTTTCTTCCTAATTTTACAAAATGCTCAGGCTTATTGTATTGTGGATATATATTTTTTGTTACATTATTAACGTTTACGTCTGTACATTGTGCAGAAAGTAGTACGGAAATTAATAGTGTAAAAGTATTTTTGCTTTTTAAAGGAATAGGGGCTTTGGGATAAATTCCATTTAGTGTTTTAATTATAAATTTTGCTTTTTGTTTTTCATTCATTATGAAAAGTTAAGCAAATCTCTCATAGAATACAAACCTGGTTTTTTTTTCATTAACCATCTAGATGCAGCTAAAGCACCATCTGAATAAAGTGCTCTATCAAAAGCCTCATGGTTTAATGTAATTATTTCTTTTCCACTTGAAAATTTTACTTCATGTTCACCAATTATTTCACCTTTTCTGATTGAGTTAAAATTTATTTTTTTTCCATATGGAAAAGATTTTTTATTTAAGAATTTTTTACCAATCAAATCATATAAATTTTTATTTTTACCATCTGCAATTCCTTTACCAAGCATTAACGCAGTACCAGACGGATAATCTTTTTTATGTTTGTGATGTACTTCAAATATTTTACTTAAAAATTGATCATTAAGTGACTTCGAAGCAATCTCAGTTAAATACATCAATAAATTTACACCTAAACTCATATTACCAGCTTTTAAAATAGGAATTTTTTTTGAATATTTTTTAATTTGATTTTCTTGGGCTCTAGTAAACCCAGTAGTTCCAATTACTACTTTCTTTTTTAATTTTGATGCTATTTTTAATATTTCAAGCGTACAATTCGGTACTGTAAAATCAATAATTACATCTGTTTTTTTAAATGCTTTATCAGAATTTAATTCAGGTTTAATTCCATCAAATTTCTTATTTATCAATCTATTTTCTGTAAGTGTAATTAATTTGAAATTTTTATTTTTCTTAGAAGACCTAATGAGTTGTTGACCCATTCTTCCCATACATCCTGAAATAGCTAAATTAATTTTTTTCATTAAGTGATAAAATATAGAATTATCATAAGAATAATTATAATGACACCCTAAATACTTAAATTTTTAAAAAAATACTTTTTTCTTAAAGTTTGATTTTATGAAACTAGGTAAAATTAGAGTTAGTATTAATATTAAAGCTATTGATGGAATTATTTTCTCTATTGCCATAATTTAATTTTTCCAAAAATCTTTTGCTTTTTGGAAAAACTTTTTAATACTTGGATTTGACTTGTCGTTTTCTATTTCTCTAAATTGTTCTAATAATTCTTTCTGTTTTTTGTTTAAATATACTGGTACTTCTGTTTTTACTTGAACATATAGATCACCAAAATCACCTCTTCTCATAAACGGCATTCCTTTGCCTTTTAATCTAAATTGTTTACCGTCTTGAGTTCCATCTGGAATTTTTATTTTTGCTCGTCCACCATCAATTGTTGGAATTTCAATTGTAGTTCCAAGAGCCGCATCAGCAAGAGATAGGGGGAACTCAAAAAATAGGTTCTCATCCGATCTTTTAAATAATTCATGAGAATGAACATTTATAAATAAATACAAATCACCTGTAGCGCCACCTCTGCTTCCAGCCTCACCTTTTCCAGCTAATCTTATTCTTGTTCCATCGTCTACTCCTTTAGGAATTGTTACAGATATTTTTTTGGACGCTTGTTTTTTGCCCTGACCATTACAATCATTGCATGGATTGGTGATTTCTTCACCATTACCATTACATTGTGGACATGTTTGTTGAACAGTGAAGAAACCCTGGTTAGATCTTATTCTTCCATTTCCTCCACAATAAGAACACCTGTCTGGAGAATAACCTGGTTCTGAACCATTACCTTTGCAAGTTCCACATTGTTCAGTGGTTGCAAATTTAATATCTTGTTTTTTTCCGTGGTAAGCTTCTTCAAGAGAAATTGATAAATCATATCTTAAGTCAGAACCTCTATTATTTGATCTTCTATTTCTTGATCTTCCACCACCTCCAAAATCTCCAAAAAAATCTTCAAAAATATCTGAAAAATCTGCTCCGCTAAAACCACCAAAACCACCACCTGGTCTGCCGCCACCATTTTCAAAAGCTGCATGTCCAAAGTTATCGTAGTTTTGTTTTTTTTCTTTGTCTGAAAGTATTCCGTAGGCTTCACTTGCTTCTTTAAATTTTTCTTCAGCTTTTGCATCACCTGGATTTTTATCTGGATGGTATTTAACTGCTAGTTTTCTATAGGCAGATTTTAGTTCATCAGGACTTGCGCTCTTATTAACGCCTAGGACATCATAATAGTCTCTTTTAGCCATCAAATTACCCCAGACAATTAAATGTCAGTTTATGCGCTTTTTTCTTTATTCTCGTCTTTTACTTCTTCGAAATCAGCATCAACAACATTTTCGTCTTTTTTACCTGTATTATCTCCACCATCATCTTTTCCTGACTCTGGTTTAGCACTTTGTTGTGATTTGTAGATTGCCTCTCCAAGTTTCATTGAAGCTTGTACTAAAGCTTCTGTTTTTTTCTTGATATCTTCAATATCTTCACCTTTTAGAGCTTCTTTTACAGCAGAGGATGCATCTTCAATTGCTTTTTTCTCTGCATCTGAAATTTTTGATCCATGTTCATTTAAGTTTTTTTCTGTAGAATGAATTAAGGTGTCTGCTTGGTTTCTAACATCAACTGACTCTCTTTTCTTTTTATCAGCTTCTTTATTAGCCTCAGCATCTTTGACCATTTTTTCAATCTCCTCATCACTTAATCCACCAGAAGCTTGAATTTGTATCTTTTGCTCTTTACCAGTTCCTTTATCTTTTGCTGAAACATTTACGATACCGTTAGCATCAATATCAAATGTAACTTCAATTTGAGGAACTCCTCTCGGAGCTGGCGCAATACCTACCAATTCAAAATTACCTAATAACTTGTTATCAGAAGCCATCTCTCTTTCACCTTGTAAAACTCTAATAGAAACAGCTGGCTGATTATCCTCAGCGGTTGAGAAAACTTGGCTTTTTTTTGTTGGAATTGTAGTATTTTTATCAATTAGTTTTGTTGAAACACCACCAAGCGTTTCAATACCTAATGATAACGGTGTAACGTCTAATAATAGAACGTCTTTAACATCTCCTTGTAACACTCCTGCTTGAATAGCAGCACCCATTGCAACTACTTCATCAGGGTTTACACTCTTATTAGGGTCTTTTCCAAAAAAGTTTTTAACTTCCGCTATAACTTTTGGCATTCTAGTCATACCACCAACCATAACCACTTCATCTATCTCACTTGCAGTAATTCCTGCGTCTTTTAAAGCAGTCTGACATGGAGGCATTGTTCTAGCAATTAAGTCTTCAACTAAAGCCTCAAGTTTTGCTCTAGTCATCTTTAAATTAATGTGTTTTGGACCCGTTTTGTCTGCAGTTATAAATGGTAGGTTTATGTCTGTTTGTTCTGCAGATGATAGTTCTATTTTTGCTTTTTCAGCTGCTTCTTTTAATCTTTGTAAAGCAAGTTTATCTGATTTAAGATCAATACCATTGTCTTTCTTAAATTCAGAAATTAAATAATCAACGATAGCATTATCAAAATCTTCACCACCTAAAAAAGTATCACCATTAGTTGATTTAACTTCAAATACACCATCACCTAGCTCAAGTATAGAAACATCAAATGTTCCTCCACCTAGATCGTATACAGCAATTTTTTTATTTTGTTTTTTATCTAAACCATAAGCTAGCGATGCAGCAGTTGGTTCATTGATAATTCTCAAAACTTCTAGTCCTGCAATTTTACCAGCATCTTTTGTAGCTTGTCTTTGAGCATCGTTAAAATATGCGGGTACAGTAATTACGGCTTTTGTTACTTCTGATCCTAAATATTTTTCAGCTGTCTCTTTCATTTTTTGTAAAATGAAAGCAGAAATTTGTGAGGGAGAATACTTTTCTCCTTTAGCTTCAATCCAAGCATCTCCTTTTTCAGAGTTAACTATCTTAAATGGTGCAGCTTCAACATCTTTTTTTACTGTTGGATCATCAAAATTTCTTCCAATTAATCTTTTAACTGCAAAAATTGTGTTTTCAGGATTTGTTACTGCCTGTCTTTTTGCAGGTTGACCTATTAGTTTTTCATTTTCATCAGTAAATGCAACTACTGATGGTGTAGTTCTTGCTCCTTCTGCATTTTCTAAAACTTTAGCTTGTGTACCTTCCATTACCGCAACACAAGAATTTGTTGTTCCTAAGTCTATTCCAATTATTTTGCTCATAATATTATTGTCTCTCTTTCGTCATATAGGGTTTAAATTTGAAACTACAAGTTGATCTCATTATTATTTATCTCCTGAATTTTCTTGATTTTGTTCAGTTTTTTCTTCTTTTTTAGCAACTTTTTTTGAGACGCCGACTAATGAAGGTCTTAGAAGTCTATCTTTAATGGTGAAGCCTTTTTGAATTTCTTGAACAATTGTTCCAGCTTCTTTAGCGTCATCTTCAATCTCCATCATTGCTTGATGAAAGTTAGGATCTAATTTTTTGTTAATACAATCAATTGGTTTAATATTATTTTTTTCAAAAATAGAAATTAAATCTTTCTTTATTATTTCTAAATGCTCCAGTGTCTTCTTTAAAGCGTCTGTTTCTTTTAACTTGTCATCGCTTTCTAAAACATGTTTAGATCGATCTAAGTTATCAATTAAATTTAATGCTTCTTTAGCAAAGCTAAAACCCCCATACTCAAAGGCATCCTCTTTTTCTTTTTCAAATCTTCTTCTTTGATTTTCCATTTCAGCAAAAGTTCTTGCCAGCTTATCCTCTAGTTCAGCAATTTTTTTCTCTGGAGTTGGTTCTTCAACCTCTTCTTTGGTTTCTTGAGGTGTTTCTTGTTTATTTTCACCTGCTGAGCTTTCCTCGGGTTTTTCTGTTTCTTTATCTAAATTCTGATTTTCTTCTGTTGGAGTATTGTTTTGGTTTTCTTCTTTTTCCATAAACCCATATATGGTAAGGATTTTAAATATTTCTAGATGTCTAAGCAAAAAATTAAAGAATTACTAATAGGTACTAACAATAAGGGTAAATTAAGAGAAATTAAGAGTTTATTACCAAATTATATCAAAATTTACTCTACCTCTAACTTTAAACTTATAAGTCCTGCTGAAAATGGTAAAACTTTTGAGGAAAACTCTTTTATTAAATCAAAACATTTCTCTAGAAAGACCGGCCTGATATGTTTGGCAGATGACTCTGGCTTGGAGATAGATTGTTTAGACAAAAGACCTGGAATTTATTCTGCACGATGGGGAGGAAAATCGGGGGATTTTAATAAAGCTATTAAAAAAGTATTTAGAGAGTTGGATAAAAAAGATAAGAATTGGAAAAATAAAAAAATTAAAGCAAGATTTGTTTGTGCTCTATCAATCTCGTATTTGAATAAAAAAATTGCTTGTGTAGTAGGCAAAGTTGAGGGCCGAATATCAAATGAGCAAAAAGGGGAAAATGGATTTGGTTATGATCCAATTTTTATCCCACTAAAAAAATCTAAAACATTTGGTGAAATGAAACCATCTCAAAAATATAAAATAGACCATCGCTATCAAGCTTTCAAAAAGCTTAAAAGATTTCTGTAAGTTTTTTATCTTCTATTTTATAAAAATTTAATCTGTGATTAATTTTGTTATCCTTAATATCAAAAATTCCAATCTTACCTTTAAATGAATTTTTTTTCTTAAATAGTTTGTCCATTTTCGAAAGATCTGATTTCAATGAAAGGTAATATACCAAACCAACCAAATCATAACTTAAAAGTGAGAGATGGGATGGGTTTTGATTAAAAGCATTAAAATATTTAATTTTATAATCATCAAAATTTTTTTTATTAATTGATGGATAATAAATTGGTTGAATATTTGTCTCTTCCATTAAACTTTCATCAAACCATTGGTTAAGGGTTATAAAGTATTTATTTTTTGGAGACACATCAGTGTAGAGTAAAGAGGTTGCAACACTTTTAAGGCTTTCATCAAAATCAGATATAACAACTGCATCAAAATTTACATTTCCAATCGTGTATCTTTTTTCCAAGCTTTTAATTTTTCTTTCTTTATTAGGTTCATTTGATTCTTTTATTCTTCTTATTTCATCCGCTAGATTTTGTTTTCTAATTTTGTATTTAGTTATTTCCTCGATTTGTTTTGTAAGTCTTGTCGGTTCAGTATTATATTCAAAATTTTTAAAAACTTTTATTTTGGAATTTTTAACACCATCTTTGACGTCAAACTCAAAATTCTGAATTGGTGTTAAAAAAAGAGTTTTTTGTAAATTATTATTATCTAAAAATTTCTTTATAGTATTAAACTGTGATGTGGAATTAATTCCAGCAGAAATTACGTTTTCAGGTAAATCTAAAGTTTTATTTGTTAATGATAAAAAAGTTAAATCTTTCATCTCATCTAAATAAGTTAAACTTTCATGAAATATTGGTCCAATAATAATTTTTATTCCCATTTGTTTTAATTCAAAAGCAGACCTAAGAGTTTGGTTAGCTTTTGTTGAGGTATCTTTTGGATAAATTTCAATTAAATCATTATTAATATCTTTGACAGCTAAACTTACGGCCTTAATAATAGATGACCCTAGATCTTTATTTTCTCCAGTCATCGGAACCAACAGTCCAATTTTTATTTTTTCATTTGCATTAACTAAACTTAAGAAGTTTAAGAATAAGATAAGTAAAGAAATAGAAATAATTTTGATAATCTTTTTCATTTTGATGTTATTATATAATTTTTAAGCTGAATTATGATCTCAAAACCACAATTTAAATCAAATGATTATAAAAATGGGCTTTATTTAGTAGCAACACCAATAGGCAATTTAAAAGATATATCATTTAGATCATTAGAGGTTCTGGAAAAATCAGATTATATACTTTGTGAAGATACCCGCGTTTCTAAGAATTTATTAGATAAGTATAAAATTAAATCAAAATTGATTTCAAATCATAAATTTAATGAAAAAAAAAATACATTACAGATAATTGAATATTTAAAATCAGGTAAATTAATTTCACTTATATCTGACGCAGGAACACCGGGTATCTCTGATCCAGGTTTAATTCTAGTAAATGAATGTATAAAAAATAATCTTAATATATTTTCAATACCTGGACCATCAGCAGTTACAACTGCTGTTGCAGCAAGTGGATTTTCTGACAAATATTTTTTTTACGGTTTCTTACCCGAAAAAAAAAATCAAATAGAGGATGAATTAAAAAAACTATCAAACTTTAATCACAGTTTAGTTTTTTTTTCATCATCAAAAAAATTAAACAAAATTATTCCAGGATTTAAAAATTTTTTTGCTGGAAGAAAAGTCGTGTTTTGTAGGGAGATATCAAAATTATACGAGGAGTATATTAGAAAGAATATTGATGAATTAGAATTATTTAATAATGAATTAAAAGGCGAATTAACAATAGTAATTTCTGAAAAAAAAGAAGAAAATACTTCACAAAAGCTAAGTGAATCAGATATTAATTTGATTAAGAAAATGATCAACAAATTAAGTACGAAAGAAATTACAGATTTAATTACCAGTAATAATAATATATCAAAAAAAGTAGTTTATAATTTTTGCTTAAAATTAAAAAATGAGAAATAAAAATTTAATAATTATTCTTTTATCAATTGTTTTGACTGGGTGTGCTGCCGGAGTTGGTTCATCTGGTTTTTTTGGAACCGGTGTATCAGTTGCAATGGATCCAAGAACAGTTGGAACTCAAATAGATGATTCTATTATGCAAAAAACTATTTCAACTAAAATACTTGCTTTGGACAAAAAACATTTCTTACAAGTTAAAACAAAAGTTTTAGATGGCAGAATTTTTATAACTGGAAAAGTAGATGAACCAGAGGAAAAATTAAAAATCACTAAAATTGCTTGGGAAACAAAAGGAGCTAGATCTGTTAGAAATGATATTAAAATAAAAGAAGAATTTAATTTTAAGCAATCAGCAAAAGATTTGCTTATCACCTCTCAATTAAGAACAGCTTTGATAGTTAACAAAAATATCAAAGCAACCAACTATCAAATAGATACTTATAAAAAGAAAATTTATGTTTATGGAATAGCTTTAACTGATGAAGAAAAAGAAATGGTTATCAGTGAAGCAAAAGAAATTCTAGATGTTGAAGATGTTGTGGCAAGTATTTTATTACTTGAGGATTTGAGAATTCAAAAAAATTAATCAATTTTATATTCAATTACTTCAGATGAATAAGCAGCAATCGAAGCTAAATTAATAATTTCAGATGTTGAAGATCTAAGTGGAGCAATTTCAATTGGCAAACCAAGTCCAATCAATAATGGTCCTATAACTTTAGTATCACCTAAAGTTTTCATTAGTTTATAAGATATTGCTGCACTATGTTGTCCAGGCATTATCAAGATATTTGCTTTACCTACTATTTTTGCGAAAGGATAAAGTTCTTCATAATCAGGATTTAAAGCAACATCAGGCTGCATATCACCATCAAATTCAAAATTAACTTGTTTGTCTTTTAAAATATCTACAGCTGTACGAATGTGTTTTGTTCTGCTTGTCAAAGGTTGTCCGAATGTGGAGTGAGAAACAAATGCAATTTTTGGATCAATTCCAAAGAGTCTCACTACTCTAGCTGCTGAAATTGCTATTTCTGCCATTTCTTCTGATGTGGGATATTCATGAACGCTTGTATCTGCAATAAAAATTGTTTTTCCTTTATTAACAACCATGTTTAGTCCAAACATTATTTCACCTTTTCTTACATCAACAACTTGTTTTATTTTTTCAAGGGATGCTCCAAAACGTCTAGTGTTTCCAGTAACAGCACCATCTGCATCTCCACAAGCGACCATACTAGTAGCCCAGACTACTCTATCGTTTCTGACCATTCGATCACAATCTCTTTCTAACAAACCTTGTTCTCTTTGAAGCTTCTTGAATAGATGATTTACATATTTTTTTCTTTTTTCTTCATCTTTTGAGTTGGTAATTTCAATATCAAAATTTTCACTGTAACCGATATTTTTAATTTGCTCTTTAATTTTACTTTCTTTACCAACTAAAATTGGAATACCAAGTTTTGAATTTTTAAATGCTATTGCGGCTTTTAAAGTATTTTCATCTTCTCCATCTGCAAAAACAATTCTTTTTGGATTTTTTTTAATGAAAGAGTTTATACCTTGCATAATTGTAACTGTTGGGTCTAATCTTTGTTTTAGTTGCTCTTTATAGCTTTCAAAATCATCAATTTTTTTTCTAGCAACTCCACTTTCAATTGCTGCTCTTGCTACAGCAGCTGGAATAACACTAATTAATCTTGGATCAAAGGTTGATGGGATTATATAATCTTTCCCATAATGAGGTCTTTCTCCACCCATAGCTGCTACAACCTCATCTGGCACATCTTCTCTAGCAAGTTTTGCTATAGCTTCGGCAGCAGCAACTTTCATTTCCTCATTGATTGTTTTCGATCTTACATCTAGTGCACCTCTAAATATGTAAGGAAATCCAATTAAATTATTTACTTGATTGGGATAATCTGATCTTCCAGTTGCAATAATCGCATCATTTCTTACTTCATTTATTTCCTCTGGTGTAATCTCTGGATCAGGATTTGCACATGCAAATATAATTGGATTTTTAGACATGCTTTTAACCATATCTTTTTTCAAAACACCTTTAGAAGATAATCCTAAGAATACATCCGCTCCTTTAATTGCATCACTCAATGTTCTTAAATCTGTATTAATTGCAAATCTTGATTTCCATTGATCTATACCTTCCGCTCTTCCTTTATAAATCACACCTTTTCGATCTAGCATTATTACATTTTCAGATTTTACACCTGAGTTAATAAATAACTCTGTACATGCCTGAGCAGATGCACCAGCACCATTAACAACGACTTTTATATCCTTAATAGATTTTCCACTTATGTCGAGTGCATTAAGCAAAGCAGCAGTTGTGATAATTGCTGTTCCATGTTGATCATCATGAAATACTGGAATATCTAATATTTCTTTGAGCTTTTGTTCAATAATAAAACAATCTGGCGCAGCTATATCTTCTAAATTTATTCCTCCAAAACTTGGGGCAAAATTTTTAATTGAATTGATAATTTCATCAGTGTTTTTACAGTCTATTTCTAAATCAATTGAATCTATATCTGCAAACCTTTTAAATAGTACTGCTTTTCCTTCCATAACTGGTTTAGAGGCTAATGCCCCTAAGTTGCCCAATCCTAAAATTGCAGAACCATTACTAATTACGGCTACTAAATTTCCTTTACTCGTATAATCATAAACGGCTTCTGGATCCTCACTTATTTTTTTAACTGGGGCAGCAACCCCTGGAGAATAAGCAAGAGCAAGGTCTCTTTTAGTAGTCATGTTCTTTGAAGAAATTATTTCGATCTTGCCAGGTTTCTTATCCTTATGAAAATCTAAAGCTTCTTTATCTGTGTAATGATCAATCTTTGTTTTTTTCATTTTTATTAAACTGAATACAAACTTTATCTATTTTATATTTTTTATTATTTGGAATATTTGATCTATATATTCTGATAATAAGTATACAATTAGGGTAAAATTAAGACTAATATGATTTATGAACTTAATTAAGTCAACAGGCACATTTGGCTTTTATACCATCATTAGCAGATTGCTTGGATATATTAGAGATATATTAATTGCAATATTTCTTGGAACAGGTTTGTTGGCAGATGCTTTTTTTGTAGCATTTCGAATTCCAAATACATTTAGAAGATTGTTCTCAGAAGGAACTTTCAATGCAGCTTTTGTACCTAGTTATACCTCTGAAATGAACAAAGGAAAAAAATCTGCGAACAATTTTGCAAATAATATTTTTAATCTTTTGTTTTTAGGTCTCTTAATTTTAACAATAGTCGTTCAGATTTTTATGCCTGGATTTGTATCAATTATTGCCCCAGGTTTTGTAAATGATTTAGAAAAAATGGATTTAGCTATCAGTTTAACAAGGATCACTTTTCCTTTTTTATTATTTATTAGTTTAGCATCTTTTTTTTCTGCAATATTAAATTCTCATAATAAATTTGCTGCAGCTTCAGCAGCACCAATTCTATTAAATGTTATTTTAATTATTGTTTTATTATTTTCTAAAGCTTTAGGAGATGAGCTTGTTTACTATTTATCTTATGGTGTATCTTTAGCAGGAATCTTACAATTAATTTTTTTATATTATTTTGTTAAAAGATTTTTTTCATTTAAATTTAATTTTAAGTTAGCAAGTGATGAAAAGGTAAAGTTTTTTTTTAGAAAACTACTACCGAGTATTTTTTCATCTGGCGTAACGCAAATTAATATTTTGGTTGGAACAATTATTGCTTCTTTTCAAGCTAGCGCAGTTTCTTATCTTTATTACGCTGACAGAATTTATCAGATCAATCTAGCGATAGCTGGTATTGCCATTGGAGTTGTGATTCTGCCACAACTTTCAAGGTTTATAGACTCTAAAAATGATGAAAAAATTTCTCTTATACAAAACAAAGCTTTAGAGTTAAGTTTATTTTTAAGTATTCCAGCAACGATAGCTTTAGTGATCGCTTCAGAGGAAATAATTTCAGCGTTGTTTGGTTATGGTAACTTTAATAAAGAATCTGTTGTTAACTCAAGTCTTGCTTTATTTTATTTTGCTTTAGGTTTACCTGCTTTTGCTTTGATAAAAGTTTTTTCAAGTTTTTTATTTGCTAATCATAATACAAAAATACCATTTTATATTTCGTTAATTTCTGTCCTTTTAAATATTTTGATTAGTATTTATTATTTTAACAAGATAGGTTTTATTATAATTCCAATCGCAACTTCAATTTCATCGTGGTTTAATGCAACACTATTATTTATATACTTAAAAAATAATAATTTATTTTATTTTCAAAATAACTTTTTTTTAAATTTCTTTAAAATAATTTTTGCATCAATTTTAATGGGATTATCCTTTAATTTTCTATTAAACTTTTTTGAAAATCAACTTTCATTTTATTATAGTTTTAAATCAATTTATTTAATCTTAAGCGTATTATTTGCACTGTTCTTTTACATATTTATTTGTTATTTCATCAAAGCTTTTAAAATTAGTGATATTAAAATAAACTATTAAAAATATGGGTAAAAAAATATTTTCTGGTGTTCAGCCAACAGGCAATCTTCACCTTGGTAATTATTTGGGTGCAATCAAAAACTTTGTAGATCTTAATAATGACGTTGATAATGATTGTATCTTCTGCGTGGTTGATCTGCACGCAATTACAGTTAAACAAGATCCAAAAGAGCTAAAAAATAATATTCGAGAGACCGTAGCTACTTTTATAGCAAGTGGAATTGATCCTAAAAAAAGTATTATTTTTAATCAATCTGGTGTAGCAGCTCATTCAGAGGGAGCTTGGATTTTGAGCTGTGTTGCTCGAATGGGTTGGTTAAATAGAATGACGCAATTCAAGGAAAAAGCAGGTAAAGATAAAGAAAAAGCAAGCGTTGGACTGTACTCATATCCTGTTTTAATGGCAGCAGATATTCTTTTGTACGATGCGACTCATGTACCTGTTGGTGATGATCAAAAACAACATCTCGAGTTATGTAGAGATATTGCTCAAAAGTTTAATAACGATTTTGATCAAGATAACTTTTTGCAAGTACCTGAACCTTTAATTCAAAAAGAATTTTCTAGAATTATGAGTTTAAAAGATGGATCAAAAAAGATGAGTAAATCTGAATTATCAGATTTAAGCAGAATTAATTTAACAGATGACAGAGATGCAATTGTAAATAAAATAAAAAAAGCAAAAACTGATCCGTTACCAATGCCAAATAGTATCGAAGAATTAAATGAGAGGTTAGAGGCAAGAAACCTTCTTGGCATATATTCTAGTTTAAATAATTCAACTTTACAAAATACAGTCGAAAATTTTTCAGGTAAAAATTTTTCTGAATTTAAAAATCAACTTTCTGATTTATTGGTTAAAAAGATTGAACCTATATCTTTAGAAATAAAAAAACTTTTAAATGATCAACCTTATTTAGATAAAATCCTTCTAGAAGGAGTTGAAAAAGCAAACTTAATTGCATCAAAAAAGATTGATAGAATAAAAGAAATACTAGGATTTTAATATAATTTAAATATCAAGTTTAAATTTTAAAAATAAGCTCTATATATATTTACAACATGTTCGTACAAACAGAAATAACGCCAAATCCTAACTCTTTGAAATTTCTTCCCGGGAAGAAAGTATCAAATAGTGGTCCTTATGAAATTACAAATAAGGATCAAATAAATAATGATTTGGTCAGAAATATCTTATCAGTCAATGGGGTTGAGAGTATTTTTTTAGGACAGAATTTTATCTCAGTTAATAAAAGTGACCAAATCAAATGGGACGAAATCAAACATATTGTTATTTCATTAATAAACGATTTTTATTTAGATGGTAAAGAATACGTCATTGATGAAAATGGAGAAGAGAACAATAACAATCTAAGTGAAATTGAGGAAAAAATTGTAAAAATTTTAGATCAAAAAATTAGACCTGCAGTTGCAAGAGATGGTGGTGATATAAAATTTAAAGAATTTAAAGATGGAATAGTAAAAGTGCAACTACAAGGAAGTTGTTCAGGCTGTCCAAGTTCAACAATGACTTTAAAGCAAGGGGTGCAAAATCTTCTATGTCACTATCTTCCAGAGGTAAAAGAAGTTGTCGCGATTTAAAACTTTATGAAAAAAAATTTAATCAAATTTCAATTTAGTAAAAATAAAAGCATTAATTCTATTTCTAGATTTATGTTGAGTGGAATTTTTTTAATTTCATTTTTTTATATAACTCCTATGTTTATTAACTTTGCTGAAAAAAATTTTAATCATAAAGAATTTACCAATAATTCTAAAAATCTTTTATTGAAAAAACTTAATACAAACAATTTAATAGAAGAAGATATTACAGGTGAAGTAGATGAGATGGATTTACTTTATGATATTTTGGAGGAAAATAATTCAGAAATTAATCTTGTAAGGTATACCACCTCAGAAATTAATTCCTTATTTAAAGAAGTAAACTACAGCTTAAAAGATGTGAGGGAAAATAAACTTGTAAAACCTATCGATATAGGACTTCTTCCAAACGAAATAAATGACATCTCTAGTTCAAAGAAAAAAAAAGAGATGTTTATTAAAATAATCCTTCCATTGATTGTTAAAGAAAACACTAAAATTAGATTAGATAGAAAAAGACTCTTTACGATTTTAAATAAAAGTAGCAATACTGATATCGAAAAAAAATGGCTTGAGAAAAAATTTAAGCAATATGGTGTTAGGCAAAATGATTTTTCATCATTAAAGGTAAGAATGGATGAAATTCCAGTATCTTTAGCAATTGCACAAGCAGCAAAAGAAACAGGTTGGGGAACCTCAAGATTTGCAAGAAAAGGAAATGCTTTATTTGGTCAATGGACGTGGTCTGGCGAAGGTTTAAAACCTAAAGAAGCTGAGAAAGGTGAGACTCATAAAGTCATGAAATTTAATAGTTTACAACTATCTGTGAGAGCATATTTAAGAAATTTAAATACTCATAAATCTTACATAAATTTAAGAAAAGCCAGGAGTGAGTTGAGAAGTAATGATAAACCACTTGATAGTATAATTTTATCTAAACATTTAGATAAATATGCTGAAACAGGAAATCAGTATATCGAAGTTCTCCAAAAAATAATAAATCAAAATAAATTGAAAGATTTTGATGAGGCAAGATTATTGCCATCTAGTAAGGATCTAGAAAGTTTAATTTAATTTTTCTTGATTGGAAATTGAACTCCAAACCATCTCCATTTGCCATTATCGTTTAAAGAACAGTTTATTCTGCCTCTTCTAGGTTTAAAAGGTTCTCTAAATTCAATAGTTAAGATTTGATTAGATAAATTAGTTTTAGATTTATCCCACTTGTCTCCTTCGTTGGAATAACATGTAATATTGCTTAAATTTTTTTGTTCTTTAAAAAATTCAACTTTAAAATTTGGTGGATTGTTATTTATTGTAAGTTGTTTTTCACTTGGAGATAAACTTTTATATTCTAAAGGATAATAATTAATTATAGATTTAAATCTTTTAAGCTCTCCATATTTTTCGTTTATCGGAAATCTTGGCAGTTCAAATTTATTTTTGTTAAGATCAATAACCCCCGAATGTTGACCAAATGCGTACTTAAAGTTTTGAGAAATATAATCTCTCATAAATTTAGAATATTCGCCAAATGGATAAGAGAATAGACTAGGAATATAATTAAGTTCTTGTTTAAAAATCTTGTTTGCAGTTTCTATGTCTAAAATGAAATTTTCTTCAGTTTCTTCTATTAGGTATTCATGGCTATGTGAATGATGTCCAATTAAAGAAAAATCCACTGCATCAATTTCTCTAATTTGATCCCAGGTCATATAACCTTTGTTCCCAACTGGTTCTGTTGAAACAAAAAGTATAAATGGAATTTTGTTATCTCTTAGATGTGGCCAAGCTTCATTGTAAAATGATTCAAATGCATCATCAATTGTTATCAAAACTTCTTTTTCTGATTTTGAAGTTTTAAATTTTGAATCAAATTCATTAGGATTAAAAAAATTATATTTAGAATTTTTAATAATTTCTAAGTGCTTCTTAAATACCCCCATATTAATATTAGTTGACGGGTATTTATGTTCATTAAAACGATGATACATTATTGATAAAATCCCATTATCTTCTGAATAAAATTTGATATTATTTTCATCTGATTTAGAACTAAAACTAAAAAACAAAGATAAAATGAATAAACTTATAATTGATGTAGCTGGAGATAAAATTTTTTTAATGATCATAGCTAATAATCATATTTACAATATTACTCATGAGAATACTAAAATAAATTATGAAAAATTAACTTTGATAATAAAAGAGTTTTTAGAATTAAATAAATTTGAATTGAAGGATATTAATAAAATATACATTAACAGAGGCCCAGGAAGTTTTGCAGGAATTAGAAATTCTATTTCTGTTGTGAAGGCTCTCAAATTAGCAAAAAATATCGATTATTATTGCTATAGCTTAGAAGATTTTAAAGGTGAAAAAGATGTAAAATATGAAAATGTCCCTTATTTGTGTGATAAATTTAAAATTAAAAAAAATTTGATTAACCCTATTTATATAAGTTAAAATTAAATTATGTCTGAAACAATTGAACAAAAATGTTTAGCAAAAGGTGTGAAATTGACAGATCAGAGAAAAATAATTGCTCAGGTCATGTCCGAGTCTACTGATCATCCTGATGTTGATGAACTTTACAATAGAGTTTCAAAGATTGATAATAAAATAAGTATTGCTACCGTCTACAGAACAGTAAAATTATTTGAAGAAACTGGAATACTTACTAAGCATGAGTTTAAAGGTGGAAAAGCAAGGTATGAAGAGCTTAATGAAGGACATCATGATCATTTAATAGATGTGAAGTCAGGTGAAATAATAGAATTTGTTGATGAAGAAATCGAAAAACTTCAAAAGAAGGTAGCAGATAAATATGGTTACACTTTAGTTGATCATAAGCTTGAACTTTATGGGATAAAAAAAAAATCCTAAATCAAAATGCAAAAAATTTTTATTAAAACGTTTGGTTGTCAAATGAATGAATATGATTCAAATAGAATTTTTGACTCAGTAAAGAAAATTGGTTATCAAAAAAGTGAAAACCTAGAAGAAGCTGACTGTTATTTATTGAACACTTGTCACATCAGAGATAAAGCAAAAGAAAAAGTTTATTCTGAGATAGGAAGAGTTAAAAAAAGCTTTAGAGCCAAAAAAAAACCATTAGTAATAATTGCAGGGTGTGTTGCACAAGCAGAAAACCAAGAGATGCTTAAACGTGAGCCTTATATAGATTTAGTAATTGGCCCACAAGCCTATCATAAGATTAACGAAACAATTCTGGATCATATTGAAAAAAGAAAAAAAATTGAACAAACAGATTTTGATGCTGTTTCAAAATTTAAATATTTTAGTAAAATAAAGAATGAGGCAGGTAAGGTTTCGTCTTTTTTAACTATTCAAGAAGGATGTGATAAGTTTTGTCATTTTTGTGTCGTTCCGTATACTCGTGGACCAGAATATTCTAGACCATTCGATCAAATAATTGAGGAGGCAAATTACTTGTCAGATAATGGAGCAAAAGAAATCATACTTTTGGGACAAAATGTAAATGCTTACAATGATAATAGTAAAAAACTATCTGATTTGATTTTAGAAATTGAAAAGATTAAAGATGTAAAAAGAATTAGATACACAACTTCGCATCCAAAAGACATGACTGATGATTTAATTGAATTATATAAAGTCTCTAAAAAGTTAATGCCGTTAGTGCATCTTCCAGTTCAGAGTGGATCTGATAGGATTTTAAAGTTGATGAATAGAAAACATAAAATAGATCATTATTTAAAAGTTTATGACGAATTGAAAAAAATTAATCAATCAATTGAATTTTCTAGTGATTTTATTATTGGTTATCCTGACGAAACTGAAGAAGATTTCCAAAGTACAGTCGATTTAATTAAAAAAGTTAATTTTATAAATTCTTACTCATTTATTTTTAGTCCAAGGCCTGGGACAAAGGCGGAAGGTTTAAGTTTAATTGATAAAAAAATTTCAATGAAAAGGTTAGAATTTATTCAAAATTTATTATCTGAAAATCAAACCCAAATGAACAAAAAATTAGAAAATAGAACAATTGATGTGTTGGTTGAAAATTTAACTGAAGATAAATCTAAAGCTTTTGGTAGAACTGAATATATGACATCAGTAATTTTTAATGGTAAAAGAGAACATATTGGAAAAATTGTGAAAGTAAAAATTACAAATAGTAATAGAACTACATTGTTTGGAGAATTGTTAAGCAACCCAGATCAAAAGGTGGCATAATCTTTGAATAATACAATTAAAAAAAAAATCGATACCACACTAAAATTTGTTTACTCAGACAACAATTCATTAAGTGTAATATTTCACAACAATGAATTACTCATGGGTGTTGCTGGAGAATATAATAAAAATTTAAAAGAATTAGAAAAGATGACTAGCTCTAGTTTGTACTCTAGGGGAAATTCAATAATGATAAAATCAGATCCACAAAAAAATGAATTAATAAAAAATGCAATTCAATTTTTAACTAATCAATTTATAAATAATGGTTCAATCGAAAATAAAGATCTTATATCATCAGTTGATCAATTTATGATTAAAGAGAAGGTTAAAAATAATAATGTAACTGACATTATAAAAACACCAAAAAAATCAATTATTCCCAGATCCGAAAAACAAAAAAGCTATGTCAGAGCTCTAAGACAAAGTGATATTGTAATTTCAGCAGGTCCAGCTGGAACAGGAAAAACTTTTTTAGCTGTAGCAGTTGGTTTGACTATGTTGTTAGAAAAAAAAATAGAAAGAATTATTCTATCTAGGCCCGCTGTTGAAGCAGGAGAAAGACTTGGCTTTTTACCTGGTGATATGAAAGAAAAAGTAGATCCGTATCTAAGACCTTTATATGACTCTTTGTACGACTTATTCGATTTTGAAAAAATACAAAGAATGATCGAAATTGGTGATATCGAAATTGCTCCTTTGGCATTTATGAGAGGTAGAACACTAAAAAATTCTTTTGCTATATTAGATGAAGCGCAAAATGCAACAGATACACAAATAAAAATGTTTTTAACAAGGATAGGTGAAAATTCAAAAATTGTAGTCAATGGAGATCCTACTCAGATAGATCTACCTAACAAAAGTATGTCAGGATTATTTAGATCAAAAGAATTATTGGGGCATCTAAATGAAATTTCAGTTGTAGACTTTGATCACTCAGATGTAGTTAGACATCCACTGGTTTCTAAAATTGTAAAAGCCTACTCTAAAAATGATTAATTTAAACGTCTTCTCAGAAGAGAAGGCTTGGTCTAAAAAACTTAAAAAAAAAGATTTTTTTTTTAAAAGTATTTGCGATGCTTTTCCAAAAAAATATAAATTTTTAAATAAAAAAATAAGTTTATCTTTACTTCTTTCAAACAATAAAAAAATTAAAATTTTAAATAAAAAATTTAGAAATAAAAATAAACCTACCGATATTTTATCTTTCCCATCTAGCAAAATATTCAAAATATCAAAGCAAACTTACTTAGGAGATATAATTATTAGTTTTAATTTTATGAATAAACCAAAATCACAAACAGATAAACAATTTAAAGAAAAAATAATTAAAACGTTTATTCATGGTTTTTTACACTTGTTGGGATTTGATCATGTAAAAAATAAAGATTATTTAAAAATGTTAAAAGAAGAAGAAAAAATATTGAAATCAGTTATCTCAAAAATTAAGTAAATTGAAAAAAAATTTATATATTGATATAGTTTATTTATTGTTTCTTGGAGCGGTAACTTCGTTAAGTTTACCACCTTTCAATTTATTAATAATTAATTTTCTATCCTTTAGCTTATTCTTTATTTTTTTGATAAAAAAAAAAGAGAGCAAACATAAGTTATTCTTTTTCTATGGCTGGTTATTTGGATTTGGATATTTTCTAACAAATATATATTGGATCTCTATTTCATTAACATTTGATGAAAATTTTAAATTTTTAATTCCATTTGCTATAATTTTAGTTCCTTTTTTTATTGCGTTATTTTACGGTTTTGTTTGTTATTTGTTTATTTTTTTTAAACCAAATAATACTTTGAGTTCAATTTTATTATTTTCTGTAATTTTTGGTTTTTTAGAATTCATTAGAGGTTCAATTTTATCAGGTTTTCCTTGGAACTTGATTGCATATAGTTTTTCAAATCATTTAGAAATTCTAAGCATAACATCTTTAATAGGCACATATTCTTTCAACTTATTTTGCATAACTTTGTTTCTAAGTCCTGCACTCTTCATTTTACGGAATGACAAAAAAGATTTAATTTTTAGCTTAATTTTACCTTCAATATTTTTATTATTTTATTTCTTTGGATATTCAAATAAGCAGGATTTTTACAATAGTGATTTTGAAAAACTTGATTATAAAATAAGATTAGTTGGTACTGATATTTCTTTAGATAGGTTTTATTCAGGAGAGGGGCCTTTATCAACTATAGAAGATCTTATAAATATTAGTTCACCAAATAAGAAAGAGAAAATAATTTTCATTTGGCCAGAGGGTATATTGCCTGGAATATCTCAGGATCAAATTCAAAGTTATGATTATTTATTTAATGAAAGTTTTAATGAAAATCACTTAATTATTTTAGGCATCAACAACAAATCAAAAGTTAATGATCAAGTTCAGTATTACAATTCTTTATCTGTTTATGATCATAATCTTAATTTATTAAATTATTATAATAAAATAAATCTTGTACCGTTTGGCGAATTTTTACCTATGGAAAATTTATTAAAAAATTTAGGCCTCAAATCTTTAACAAACAATTATCAATCCTACTCAAAAGGTAAAAAAAGGGAAATTATAGAGTTAAATCAAAATAATTTTTCAATAAAATTTTTACCATTAATTTGTTATGAGATAATTTATTCTGGAAAATTATATAAAAATCATGACTTTGATATAATAGTAAATATTTCAGAGGATGGATGGTTTGGTCAATCAATAGGACCAGAACAACACTTTGTTCACAGTATATTTCGAGCTATCGAAAGTGGAAAATATGTAATTAGATCAGCTAATAACGGAATAGCTGCGATAGTAAATCCTCTTGGTATCGTTGAAGAAAAAATTAACTTTAATGAAGTTGGATATATTGATTTTACGAAAATGAGAAAAATTCAATCAACAATCTTTTCTAAATATGGAAATAAAATTTTTGGTTTAATAATTTTATTGTATATTTTTTTAATATTTTCATTTAATAGAATTAAAAATGAGTAATTTAAAAAATTTCCTATTTACAAGTGAGTCAGTTTCAGAGGGACATCCAGATAAAGTTTCAGATAGAATTTCTGATATGGTTGTTGATAGTTACATTTCTGGAGATCCTTATTCAAGAGTTGCTTGTGAAACTTTAACGACAACAAACAAAGTTGTACTTGCAGGTGAAGTAAGGGGACCTGAGATTAAAAAAGATGATTTAATCGAAAAAGTAAGGAATTGCATAAAAGATATTGGATATGATCAGGAAGGATTTACCTGGAAAGAAGCAACAAAAATAGAAAGTCATTTGCATTCTCAATCTGCTGATATTGCAATGGGTGTGGACTCATCTGGAAACAAAGATGAAGGTGCTGGAGATCAAGGTATTATGTTTGGTTATGCATGTAATGAAACAGATGTATTTATGCCCGCACCAATTCATTATTCGCATAAAATTTTAAGACTTATGGCTGAGGATAGAAAATCTGGTAAATTAAAAAATATCGAACCAGATTCAAAAAGCCAAGTTACATTCGAATATGTTGATGGTAAACCGACTAAAGTAAAATCTGTTGTCATATCATCTCAACATTCTTCTGATGTTAATCAAGCTCAGGTAAGAGAATTATTAAGACCGTATATGTTAAAATCAATTCCAGAAAAATTTCTTAAAGATTTTAATGAGGAAGAGTTTTATGTAAACCCAACTGGTAATTTTGTAATAGGTGGTCCAGATGGCGATTGTGGTTTAACAGGAAGAAAAATTATTGTTGATACCTATGGTGGAGCAGCACCCCATGGAGGAGGAGCATTTTCAGGTAAGGATCCTACAAAAGTAGATAGATCTGCTGCTTATGCGGCAAGATATATTGCTAAAAATGTTGTTGCTTCAAAAATAGCATATAAATGTTTGATACAGTTAGCTTATGCAATCGGAGTTTCAAAACCTTTATCAATTTACGTTGATTTATTTGATAATGATTTAGATAAAAACAAATTTGTTGTTGAAAAAATTAATGAAAATTTTGATCTCAGTCCTAGAGGAATTAGAGAGATGTTAAACCTTAATAGACCTATATATGAAAAAACAGCAGCCTATGGTCACTTTGGTAGAACTCCAGGAGATGATGGATCATTTTCGTGGGAAAAAACTGATAAAATCAACGTTTTTTCTAAATAGTTTCAGTTGAATTAAAAAAAAACTTTACTATATTGCCCTTACATTGTTGAATTATCAAAATGGGCTCTGGCCCATTTTTTTTTGGAGCAGATAAAAAATGTTAAATAGAAGAGCAGATAAATTAGAATTATTAAGAATTGCTGAAGCAGTAGCTTTGGAAAAATCGATAGATAAAGAACTTATAATTAGTTCTATGGAAACAGGAATAGCTAAAGCAGCTAAATCTAAGTTTGGTCAAGAAAATGAAATTAAAGTTTCAATCAATAGAGATAATGGAGATATAGAATTGTTCAGAAAACTTGTTATTTCTGAAAATCCTGAAAATGCAAATACAGAAATAAAATTAGAGGATGCGATAAATCTTAATGAAAATAATAAAGATAAATCAATCGGTGATGAAGTTCTTCAGCCATTACCATCTTTTGATTTCGGTAGAATAGCTGCTCAAACTGCAAAACAGGTAATAAGCTTTAATGTTAGAGAAGCAGAGAGAGAAAGACAATTTAATGACTTTATTGATAAAAAAGATACAATTTTAAGTGGTATTGTTAAGAGATTAGAATTTGGAAGTGTTATTGTTGATCTAGGTAGAACAGAAGCAATCATTCAAAAAAATGAATTAATTCCTAGAGAAAATATCAAAGCTGGTGATAGAGTAAAAGCTTATTGTTATGATGTAAGAAGAGAGCCAAGAGGCCAACAAATCTTCTTGTCTAGAGCTCATCCAAAATTTATGGAGAAACTTTTTGTTCAAGAAGTGCCAGAAATATATGATGGATTAATCGAAATTAAATCTTCTTCAAGAGATCCTGGAAGTAGAGCAAAGATTTGTGTTAAAGCAGTAGATACATCATTAGATCCTGTTGGAGCTTGTGTTGGTATGAGAGGTTCTAGAGTTCAGGCAGTTGTAAATGAACTTCAAGGAGAAAAAATTGATATTGTGAATTGGTCAGAGGATGCTGCAATATTAGTATCAAATGCTTTGTCGCCTGCAGAAGTTCAAAGAGTTAATGTTGATGCAGAAAGAAAAAAACTAGATGTGATTTTAACTGAAGAAAATTTGAGTAAAGCGATTGGTCGAAGGGGTCAAAATGTAAGATTGGCAACTAAATTGTTAAATTATGAAATTAATATTATGACTGATGCAGAAGACTCCGAGAGAAGACAATTAGAATTTAAAGAAAAGACAGATAACTTTGTTAAAAACTTAGAATTAGATGAAACTTTAGGTCAGTTATTAGTTGCCGAAGGTTTTTCAACAATAGACGATATTAAAGATAGTTTGCCAGAAAACTTAACTAAAATAGAAGGAATTGAGGAAGAAACAGCAATTGCGTTAATTGATAGAGCGAAAGAGTTTCATCAAAAAGATCAAGAAGATATATCGGAAAGAATTAAAGAGCTTGGTTTACAAGATGCTCTTATAAACCTTAAAGGTCTTACTCCAGGAATGCTAGTTACATTGGGTGAACAGAAAATATTAACATTAGAAGATTTTGCAGATCTTGCATCTGATGAACTTACTGGCGGCTACGATGTAGTTAAAGGAGAGAGGGTTAAAATTCAAGGTTATCTAGAGGATTTTGCTTTATCTAAAGAAGAGGCAGATGAATTAATTATGTCTGCTAGAAATATAATTTATAAAGATTGAGAGATGAGCAATGGAGAAAAAAACAAAATTAACAATATCCGGCTCTGCAAAGAAATCTATAAGAAATATTGAGATAGCTAAAACTCAAGGAAAAAATTCTAGAGTAATCGAAAAACAAGGCGGTAAATTCACTAATAGGGGTGGATCGTTTAGACCTGGTGTGGGAAAACCAAAATCTACTACTTCATTTAATAGAGGTGCACCATTAAAACCGTCTTTTGCACCAAAATCTCCTCCAATTACAAGCGATTTTGAAAGAAGAAAACTGGCAGAGCAAAGAGCCACTAAAAGACTTAAGGGAGATAGTGAAAAAGATAAAAAAACATTAAAAGCTGGAACAAAAAAAAGAGAATTAAAATTAACTGTTTCAAGAGCATTAAGCGATGAAATAGAAGCAAGAGAAAGAAGTTTAGCATCAGTTAAAAGAGCTAGACAAAAAGAAATGAAAAACTCTTCTAAAGAAGAGACGCAAGAAAATTCGAAACCAGTAAAAAGAGACATCAATATCCCAGAAGCAATAACTGTTAGAGAGCTAGCTAATAGAATGGCAGAGCAATCTAGTAATGTAATTAAATATTTATTTGGAATGGGAGTAACTGTAACAATCAATCAAACTTTAGCTGCTGACACAGCTGAATTTTTAGTTAAAGAATTTGGACATAATCCAATAAGAGAAGAAAAAGCAGAAGAAATTATTAAAAAAATAAAGGCTACTAGAGTAGAAAATTTAAAAAATAGACCACCTATTGTTACGGTTATGGGCCATGTTGATCATGGTAAAACTTCTGTTTTAGATGTTTTAAGAAGTGCTAATGTAGTTTCAGGTGAGTTTGGTGGAATTACTCAGCATATCGGAGCATATCAAATTGAAAGTCAAAATAATAAATTAACTTTTATAGACACTCCTGGTCACGCAGCTTTTACTGAAATGAGAGCTAGAGGATCAAAATTAACTGATGTAGTAGTTTTGGTTGTTGCAGCTGATGATGGAGTAAAGCCACAAACAGTCGAGTCTATAAAACATGCAAAAGCTGCTAATGTTCCAATTGTAGTTGCGATAAATAAGTGTGATCTTCCTGAAGCTGATCCACAGAAAATTAAAAATCAATTACTTGAACATGAGTTAATAGCTGAAGATTTATCTGGTGATACTTTAATGGTTGAGGTCTCTACAAAAACTAAACAAAACTTAGATAAGTTAGTTGAGTCTATAATTTTACAAGCTGAAATTTTAGATCTTAAGACTGATTATGAATCTAAAGCTACAGGAATCGTTTTAGAATCAAAAATAGATGTCGGGAGAGGACCGGTTGCAAATATTATTGTAACAACAGGTACTCTCAAAAAAGGTGACTTTTTTGTAAGTGGTTTAAAATGGGGGAAAGTTAGAGCAATAATTAATGATAAAGGTCAAAATATTAGCGAGGCTCCACCATCAACTCCTGTAGAAGTTTTGGGTATAAATGGTGCCGCTAAAGCTGGAGATGATTTTATTGTTTTAGACACCGAAAAAGAAGCTAAAACTTTGAGTGAAAATAGAGCTCAAGAGAGCAAAGATGGAAAAAACCCATTAACCTTTGCAACACAAGATTCTGCTTTTTCGGATAAATCTTCTGAGGAATTAAATTTAATTATTAAATCCGATGTACAAGGATCATCAGAGGCTATCAAAAATGCAATTGCTCAAATTAAACATGAAGAAGTGAAACCAAAAATAATTTTAGCAGACATTGGAATGGTAACCGAGACTGATGTTACATTGGCCAAAGCATCTAATGCTGTTCTTATAGCCTTTAATGTAAAACCAAGTAAAGAGGCTAAAAAACTTGCTGAAAATGAAAAAATAAAAATCTCTTCTTACAATATTATTTATGAGGTGTTGGACTATGTTAAACAAAAAATGTCTGGACTATTATCTCCTGATGTTCAAGAAACAATTACTGGAACAGCACAAATTCTTGAGATATTCAAAGTTTCAGGTGCTGGAAAAGTTGCAGGCTCAAAAATTACAGAAGGTGAAATAAATAGTAATTCTGATGTAAGAATTATTAGAGACGGCGCAATAATTTACACAGGGAAAGTTTCAACAATTTTCAGAGAGAAAAACCAAGTAAAACAGGTTAGTGATGGTCAAGAATGTGGAATTACTGTTAAAGATTATATGGATTTCCAAAAAAACGACACAATAGAGGCATTTAGTGTTACATCTACAGAGAGATCGATTTAATGGCTGATAGAATAGGAAAACCAGTATCGCAAAGACAGCTTAGGGTCGGAGAGATGATTAAGCAGTCTTTAAGCATGATTTTTATAAGAAATGAGGCTAAGGTGCCGAATTTAGAAACAAATACTATAACAGTTACAGAAGTTAGAATGAGTCCCGATTTAAAAATTGCTAAAGCATATGTTCTTCCATTGGGAGGAAAAGATGCTGAGGAAACAATTAATGTTTTGAAAGAATACTCATTTTTAATAAGAAAAATTTTATCACAAAAAGTGGTTATGAAATTTTTACCAAAATTACTTTTTAGAAAAGACGAGTCTTTTGAGTATGCGGAAAAAATAGAAAACTTAATAAAACAAACAAATAAATAGGAAGAAAGAGGCATGAATAAAAAGGCACAAGAATTAGCAATGCATGATAAAGATACCGGATCTTCAGAAATCCAAATCGCTTTGCTAACAGAGAAAATTGAAACTCTCTCTAAGCATATTAAGCAATTCAAGAAGGATAAACATTCATCTGTTGGATTGTTGAGAGCGGTAAATAGAAGAAAGAAATTGTTAGAATACCTAAAGAAAAACAAAATGGATTCTTACAAAAATGTACTGTCGAAATTGAATTTAAGAAAATAGAAGTCAAGATAGATAGAATGGAATGGAACGAAACGAACGAAACGAAATGGAAATGAAATGTTTAAAGTATACAAGAAGGAAATTGAAGTAGCGGGAAAAAAGATAAGTTTAGAAACAGGTAAAGTAGCAAGACAGGCAGACGGTGCAATAATCGCAACATGTGGAGAGACAGTCGTACTAGCAACAGTAGTAGGAGCAAAAAAAGTAAATCCTGATATGGATTACTTTCCATTATCTGTAAATTACCAAGAGAAATATTATGCAGCTGGAAAAATTCCAGGTGGATATTTTAAAAGAGAAGCAAGACCAACTGAGAGTGAAACATTAATCTCTAGATTAATTGATAGACCAATCAGACCTTTGTTTCCTGATGAGTTTAAAAATGAAGTACAATTATTACCAACTGTAATTTCATATGACAAAGAAAACGAACCAGATATTTTATCAATTACTGCTTCATCGGCAGCATTAGCTATATCAGGAATGCCATTTATGGGTCCCGTTGGAGCTTCGAGAGTTGGATTTATTGATGGAAAATATGTTTTAAACCCATCTAAAGCAGAATTAGAAAAATCGAAATTAGATTTAGTTGTAGCAGGTACAAAGGATGCTGTGCTTATGGTTGAATCAGAAGCAAGCGGTTTAACTGAAGAAGAAATGTTAAATGCAGTTAAATTTGGTCATGAAGGCTTTGTTCCAGTGATTGAAATGATTGAGGAGCTTGCAAAAGAATGTAGAAAACCTGAATGGACAGTTGAGAGAAAAGATTTATCTGAAGTTAAGAAAAAACTTGAGGAAACTTTTACTGAAGATCTTAAAAAAGCTTTTGCTACAAGAGATAAACAAGATAGATCAAATCAAATTTCCGAAATTACTGATAAAGCTAAAAAACTTTATGAGGAAGATGAAAACTATACAGATCTTGATGTTAACAGTCAGCTAAAAAGCTTAGAAAAATCAATTGTTAGAACTGATATTCTAAAAAATAAAAATAGAATTGATGGAAGAGGTTTATCTGATGTAAGACCTATCGAGTGTGAAGTGGGTATTTTACCTAGAGCTCATGGTTCTGCATTATTTACTAGAGGAGAAACCCAAGCAATTGTTGTAGCAACTCTAGGAACTTCTGATGACGAACAAAGAATTGAAAGTTTAGATGGGCTTCAGAGAGAACGATTTATGCTTCACTATAATTTTCCTCCTTTTTCTGTTGGAGAAACTGGAAGAATTGGAACTGGTAGAAGAGAAATCGGACATGGTAAATTAGCTTGGAGAGCGATTAACTCTTCATTACCAACAAAAGAGGCATTTCCATATACTTTTAGAGTAGTTTCAGAAATAACTGAGTCTAATGGTTCTTCTTCTATGGCTACTGTTTGCGGAACGTCTTTAGCGTTAATGGACGCGGGAGTGCCAATTAAGGAGCCAGTTGCAGGTATTGCAATGGGTTTAATTAAAGAAGGTGATGACTTTAGTGTCTTATCAGACATTTTAGGTGATGAAGATCACCTAGGGGATATGGATTTTAAAGTTGCTGGAACTAAAGATGGAATTACTTCTCTTCAAATGGATATCAAAATTACAGGTATTACATTTGAAATCATGGAGCAAGCATTAAGCCAAGCTAAAGATGGAAGAGTTCATATCTTAGGAGAAATGAATAAAGCATTATCAGCTTCAAGATCTGATGTTGGAAAACACACTCCAAAAATGGAACAAGTTAATGTTGATAAAAAAGACATTGCTGCTGTCATTGGAAAAGGTGGTGCAACAATCAGAGAGATAGTTGAAAAATCAGGTGCGAAAGTAGATGTTAATGACGAAGGTGTGGTAACAGTTGCTGCTCCAGATGAAGAATCTAGAAACATCGCAATGCAGATGATTAAAGACATAACTGCAAAAGCTGAACTTAATAAAATTTATTCAGGTAAAGTAATGAAGATTATGGAATTTGGCGCATTTGTTAATTTCTTAGGAAAACAAGACGGACTTGTTCATATCTCAGAACTTGCAGATAAAAGAGTTGCTAAAGTAACTGATGTTGTCAAAGAAGGTGATGAGGTAAAAGTTAAAGTGATTGGCTTTGATAGAGGTAAAGTTAAACTTTCTATGAAACAAGCAGCTGAATAACTAACAATTTAAATTAAAATTTAAAAACTCCTAGGATGAAAGTTCTGGGGGTTTTTTTTATTTTGTATCTAAATTATCAAGTACTCCATCTAGGAATGGTTTATATTTTTTCCATTTCTGAGAGCTACCTTTAAAAATTTTATTTCTAATTTGAATATTTGAAGCTGTTGAAACACTTCTCTCATTTTTTTCTGGTGATAGACAACTTTCTTCCCAGCTTAGTTCTAGATATTTAATTAATTTTTTAATTTCATCTTCTTGATTAATTGTCAGTGCCTCATAATCAACTTCGTAAATTTTGTTTTTAAGCGCCTTGTTCCAAAATTCCATTAGTTCGTTGTAGAGTTTGTAGTATACAACAATATCCTCAAGTGAATAACTGTACCCAAGATTTTTTGATTTAAACCATTGCTTATAATTCGCCCAACATACTGCTGCTGGGTCTCTTTTCACATGTAATATTTTGGCCTCAGGAAAACAAGTTGCAATTAAACCAGTGTATAAAAAGTTTTGTGGCGTTTTGTCAGTAACTATTAAATTTTTTTCCCTAAGATATTCAAGTTTTTCTAGATAGTCATTTCTAAATTTTGTTAAAGACTCTTCGCTAGATTCTAATAGACCGGTTGTGACTGGATAGCCAAATTGCAAAACAAAGGGTAATTCTCCCAATCCTGTTACCATTGAATGCGATGAAATAATTTGCTCTACTAAAGTTGTTCCCGAGCGAGGCATTCCAATTATAAATATGGGTGTCAACGCATTTTTATTTTCAAAATTTTTTGGGGTGTTTTGTGAATTTTTTTTAAAATATAATTTAATTTGATTAAATAATTCTATATCATTTTTAATATTATATTTAAGTAGTTTTTTTTTAATTTTGTTACCCTCTGTGAAATGCTGAAATGCTTTTTCAAAATTTTCTAAATCTTCATAAATTTTAGCTAAAGCAAAATTAATATGACAACGCTGTTCACCTAAAATATTTTTATCTAAATAAATTTTTTGTATTTGTTGAAAGTGTTGATCATAGCTATCAAATTTTTTTATTAATGAAAGTTGTCTATGAGCATTAGTTAAACCAGGATTAATTAATATTGCTTTTTCATACATAGTTTGTGCGTCATTTAATTTTCCCTGTTGTTCAAGATTAGTTCCTAAATTATTATACGCTTCTTCAAAATCAGGATTCAAAGCTATAGCTTTTTTGTAATATATTTCAGCTTCATTTAATTTGTTCAAGTTATCTAAGACTGTTCCAAGATTATTGTATGCTTCTGCAAAATTTGGCTTTAAATGTATTGCTTTTCTATAATACCTCTCAGCTTCTTCTAATTTATAATTATTTTTTGAAACAATGCCTAAATTGTAATAAGCCTGAAATAAGTCTGGTTTAAAAGATATAGCTTTCTTGTAACTTTCTTCTGCTTTAGAAAATTTTTTTAGCTCTCTATATGTATTACCTAAATTATAGTGTGCTAAAGCATCTTGAGGTGTTATCTCTACTAATTTTTCACTTGCAGTTAATGACTCAGATATTTTTCCTACTTTTTTAAGAACAATAGAAAGAATCTTCCAGGCAAAATCATGGTTTGGAAATTTTTTAGTAAGATATAAAGCATATTCCTCAGCTTTTACATAATTATTTGCTTGATATTGTTTTAAGAGTGTTTCGATTTGATTTTTTGATGGAGCTTTAGGCAATTTTATTTCATGAGATATTCTTAGGATCTGGCATCCCTACTTTGTTATATCCAGCATCTACATAGTGAATTTCACCAGTAACACCATTTGCAAGTTCACTTAATAGATATAATGCTGAATTTCCAACATCATGGATATCTACGTTTCTTTTAAGGAATGAATGGTCTTCATTCCATTTATATAAGAATTTAGCGTCTCCAATAGCAGAGGCTGCTAATGTTTTAATAGGTCCTGCACTAATTGCATTAACTCTTATACCTTTAGCACCCAAATCTCTTGCTAAATATTTAACACTAGATTCTAAAGCAGCTTTACATACACCCATTACATTGTAATTTGGAATAGCCTTGTTTGCTTCATAGCTTAAGGTGATTAAACTTCCACCTTCTTTCATTACTTTAGATGTTTCTTTTGCAACTTCAGTGAATGAGAAACATGAAATCAACATACTTCTTAAAAAGTTTTCTCTAGTCGTATTTAAATATTCACCTGATAACTCTGATTTATCAGAGAAAGCAACTGCATGAACTACAAAATCAATTTCACCCCATTGGGATTTAATATCTTCAAATAATTTTACAACCTCTTCTTTTTTTTCAACATCACAACTAAATGTAACGTTTGAATTTAATTTTTCTGCTAAAGGAACTACTCTTTTTTTCAAAGCATCGCCTAAATATGTAAATGCTAGTTCTGCCCCTGCTTCAGCAAGTTTTTGAGATATACCCCAGGCAATAGATCTTTCATTTGCAACACCCATGATTAATCCCTTTTTGCCTTTCATTAAACTCATAAATTAAACCTTTTCAAAAATTAAAGCTGCATTAGTTCCACCAAAACCAAAGCTATTTGACATTACTGTATTTAAAGTTGCTCCCGTTTCAGTTTTTGAAACTATGGGAAATTTCTTAGTTTCTTCATCCATCTCACTTATGTTTGCAGAGCCAGCTATGAAATTATTCTTCATCATTATCAAACAGTAAATTGCTTCATGAACTGAAGCCGCACCAAGTGGATGTCCCGATAAAGATTTTGTCGAACTAATCTTTGGGATATTGTCTCCAAAAGTATTTTTAACTGCATTTAGTTCCGTGATATCTCCAACTGGAGTGGAAGTTCCATGAGTATTGATATAATCAATTTTATTTTTAGCAGTAGACATTGCCATTTGCATACATCTGACAGCACCTTCTCCTGATGGAGCTACCATATCGTATCCATCTGAAGTTGCACCATAACCAGTTAATTCTGCGTATATTTTAGCACCTCTTGCTTTAGCGTGTTCATATTCCTCTAGCACTAACACACCTGCACCACCTGCAATTACAAAACCATCTCTGGTTTTGTCATATGCTCTTGATGCTGTTTCGGGAGCATCATTATATTTTGATGATAAAGCAGTCATCGCATCAAACATTGCCGTCATAGCCCAATGAACTTCTTCACTTCCACCTGCAAAAACAACATCTTGTTTTCCCATTTGAATTAATTCCATTGAGTTACCAATACAGTGGCCGCTTGTTGCGCATGCAGAACTCATTGTGTAGTTGGTTCCTTTAATTTTAAATGGAACAGCAAGTGTTGCAGAAGCTGTACTTGCCATTGTTCTTGGAACAATGAACGGTCCCATTAATTTTGGAGTTTTTGCCCTCGTTTTATCCGCAGCCAAAATAACATTTTCAATTGATGGACCACCAGAACCCATAACGATTCCAGTTTTAAAATTGCTAACTTCATTTTCTTCTAATCCAGAATCCTCAATAGCTTCTTTCATTGCAATATAATTATAAGCTGAACCTGAACCCATAAATCTAATTGTTTTTCGATCGATATGATCTTCTAATTTTATATTTGGTTTGCCATGAACATGACTTTTAAGATTATGTTCTTTATATTCCTCAGCATAAGAAATTCCTGATTTTGAATTAATTAATGATTGATGAACTTCCTCTTGGTTGTTTCCCAAACAAGAGACAATTCCTAATCCTGTAATTACTACTCTTCTCATTATTTAAATAACCCCACTTTCAAACTTTCTGCTGAATATATTTTTTTGTTATCAGCAAGTACAATTCCATTGGCAAGACCAACAGTTGTTCCACCTGGCGACATAATTTTTTTCATATCTATTTCGTACCTTACATTTTTAACATTTTGTAAAACTTCACCAGTAAATTTTACAGTACCAACTCCTAAAGCTCTACCTTTGCCAGGATTTCCTAACCAGCCCAGAAAAAATCCAACTAGTTGCCACATAGCATCTAAACCTAGACACCCAGGCATGACTGGATCCTCTTTAAAATGACAATCAAAAAACCATAGATCGTTTTTTATATCTAATTCAGCCTTTAAAGAGCCTTTATTGAAAGCTCCATTATTCTCGTTAATTTCAGTTATTCTATCAAACATCAACATTGGAGGAAGTGGTAATTTTGCATTACCTGGTCCAAAAAGATCACCATTTCCACAACTTATTAGATCGTCATATGAGTAGGAATTTTTTTTCATATTTTTTGAGAAACCTTATTACTTGATTTAATGCCAATATAATATAATAAAACTGTATATTTTTATTCATACATTAGAATAATTATAAAATACAATGGTAAAAAACTGTAATTTTGTTGAAAAATTAAGAGATTTAGGACTTAGACCCACTAAACAAAGGGTTAAAATGTGTGAAGTTCTATTTAATAGAGAAAAAACTTTTCATTTTACAATCAATGATCTCGTAAAAATGATTTCCGAGGAGATGAATGAAAAAATTTCTTTAGCAACAGTTTACAACACTGTTCATGCATTTCAGAAAAAAGGTTATTTAAAAGAAATTTCGATTAACAGCGATAAAAGTTATTTTGATACAAACACTTCTGTTCATCATCATTTTTATGATGAAGATACTCATCAGCTAATAGATTGTGGTGAAAATGATATAGACCCAGTAAATATTAAAAAAAATATTACAGGAAAAAAAATAAATTCAGTTGAAGTTTTGGTTAAAGTTGCGAGTGATAATCAAACTCAAAAATAATTCAATTAAATCAATTGTATAATATCTAGATTATAATAATTCTAAACTATTGACATTAAAGTTTTAGACACTATATGGTCTATAAAGTTAAATTAAGGAGAAAAAAATGTCTTTAAAAGGAAGTAAAACAGAAGAGAACTTAAAAGCAGCATTCGCTGGTGAGAGTCAAGCAAATAGAAGATATCTTTATTTTGCACAAAAAGCTGACATCGAAGGTTATAATGATGTAGCTACAGTATTTAGATCAACAGCAGAAGGTGAAACTGGTCACGCACATGGTCACTTAGAATACCTTGAACAAGTTGGAGATCCAGCTACTGGGAAACCAATTGGTGAAACTAAAGCAAATTTAGCTTCAGCAATTGAGGGAGAAACGCATGAATATACTGACATGTACCCAGGTATGGCTAAAACTGCAAGAGAAGAAGGTTTTGAGGAAATTGCAGATTGGTTTGAGACTTTAGCAAAAGCTGAAAAATCTCATGCTGGTAAATTTCAAAAAACTTTAGAGTCAATTGCCTAAATAATATTCATTAGTGGGCGTTTACCGCCCACTAAATTTAACAAAATTTCTAAAATCAAAAAAAATGAAAGAGCAACTTTTACAATTAATAAAAGATTGGTTTAATGAACCAGTGGTATTAGTTTCTTTATCATTAATTATAATTTCTAATATATTCGTATGAGCAAAGAAGGAAGTCTAGACGCCCCAATTCGTCACCCTATTGATTTTGAGCATCCAGATTTTTTAAATACTGAAAAATTAGATGCAGAAATGCGAAGAGTGTTTGATATTTGCCATGGATGTCGAAGATGTTTTAATCTTTGTGATTCCTTTCCAAAATTGTTCGATATGATTGATGAGTCTGAAAATGAAGACGTAGAAAGTTTAAAAAGTGAGCAATTTGCACCGGTTGTTGATGCCTGTACTCTTTGTGATATGTGTTTTATGACCAAATGTCCTTATGTACCTCCTCATGATTTTGATCTTGATTTCCCTCATTTAATGTTGAGGTACAGAACGGCACAGAAAAAATTAGGTAAATTACCAAGTGTTCCAATGCAATTAGCCCAAATAGATAGAAACGCAAAAATTGGGGTTTTATTTTCTAAAATAATTAATTGGGCATCAGATATAAAAAATAATTTGTTCAGAAAAATATTAGAGGTAGTTGCTGGTATCGATAAAAGGGTTCAACTTCCAAAATACAATTCAGAAACTTTTTCTAACTTTTTTAAGAAAAATAATGACAAAATAAACTACGAGACAAAAACTAATGATAGAAAAGTTGTAATTTATTCTACATGTTTTGTTAACTTTAATAAAAAAAATACGGGTGTTGCAGCTTTAAAAGTTCTAAAGAAAAATGGTGTAGAAGTTCAAGAAGCCTATCCTGGATGTTGTGGAATGCCATTCTTAGAGCAAGCTGATCTTCCTAAAGTTGTGGAACAGGCTAAAAAAGTTTCTAAAGATTTAGTTGAATGGATTAACAAAGGTTACAAAGTTGTTACATTAACCGCTAGTTGTGGTTTAATGTTAAAATTTGAATGGCCATTGCTTTTACCTAATGATGATAAAATAAAAAAATTATCTGCAAACGTTATGGATATTGATGAGTATGTTGTTGATATTGCAAACAATGAGGGATTAGCAGATGGTTTACAAGAAATAGATGGTGGAGTGACAGTGCACCATGCGTGTCACGCAAGAGCACAAAACATGGGTATCAAAGCCAGAGATATGCTTAAACTTATCCCGAATGTTAAAATTGATGTTGTAGAGAAATGTGCTGGGCATGGTGGAACTTTTGGTGTGATGAAAGAAACACATGATCTGGCCAATAAAGTAGGAAGACCAACTGCAAGACAAATTAAAACAAAAAATAACAAGTACATGGCTTCTGATTGTCCTTTAGCAGGTAAGCACTTGAAGCAGCTTGAAGTGGATACTAACATCTCCAATGATGAGGCACTACATCCTATCGAATTGATGGCTAAAAGTTATAAATTATGATTATGCCAAGAGAAAAAAGAGAGATACAAAAAGAAGACATCATGCCATTGGATGTCTACACAAAAAATAGAAGAGAACTGAGAAAAAATATTGTTGATTTTAAAAAAAATAGAAGAATTGCATTAGGTCCTTATGCAACTTTTTATTTTGAAAGTTACGAGACAATGTTAGCTCAAGTTCAAGAAATGTTATATATTGAAAAAGGTGGAGATGAACAACTTAAAGATGAGTTGTCAGCATACAATCCTCTAATACCAAATGGTAAAGAATTAACAGCTACTTTGATGTTTGAAATAGACAATCCTATATCACGTGCAGCTTTCCTAGGAAAAGTGGGTGGAATAGAAGAAACAGTGTTTATGAAAATTAATGGAGAAAAAATAAAAGCTATACCAGAGGAAGATGTTGATAGAACATCAGCTGAAGGAAAAGCTTCTTCAGTTCAATTTATTCATTTTAATTTTTCTGATGACCAAATAGCTAAATTTAAATCTGAAGAAATTGAAGTTGAAATAGGAATAGACCATAAAGAATATTCCCATACTACCAAGCTGTCTTTAGAGAACAAAAAGTCACTTGCTGCTGATTTTAGTTAATTAAATCCCCAGATATTATCTGTTTTAACCCAACCTTGAAATTTTCCAGATGTTATCTGACACCATTCTTGTTCACACTTTTCTAATATTAATAACCTACCTTCCTTAATAAGAGCTATTGGTTTTGCAAAAGATGTAGGGTTTTTAAATAAAATTTTATCTTTTGTTGCTATTGCAGAATTATTTTTTTTTAATTGAGATATATGTATCCACCCACCATTATTTTTAAGGTCTATAATTCTTCTAAAGTTTTCTTTTTTATCTATTTGTTTTAAAGGAAGGTTAATTTTTTTGTAAACATATTTTACATCTGAATCAAAACTTGGACCGTACCTAACGTTTACTTTATTTTTTTTTAAAGAAACAAATATTTCATCAGCTGAACTTATTGAAATTGATAAGATAAAAATTAAAATTATTCTTATAATTAATTGCATAGACAGTTTTTTCTTTTTTTAATTTTTGCTTTTCTAAAATTTAAATTTAATAAATCTATAATTAAAATATAATTATTTAAACTTCGGCCTATATTTAAAATATTTTTTAAAATTTCATTAGCTTGCATTGTGCCAACTATTCCCGCTACAGTTCCCAGGATTCCTTCATATTCACAATTGAGTATTTCATCTGATATTTTTTCCTCTTGATAAAAACATCGAAGGCATGGATCTTTTTTATTTTTAAAATTAAATGTAAAGATATGACCATCAAATTTACTTATAGCACCAGTTACCAAAAACTTTTTATACTTTAAACTTAAATCATTAATTAGAAATTTACTTTCAAAATTATCAGTTCCATCAACAATATAATCGTAATCTTTAATAATTTTTTGAAAATTAGATTTATTTAATTTGTAATTAAAAATTTTTATATTTGTTAAAGAATTAATGTTATTTAATTTTTTTTTAGCTATTTTGACTTTTAGTTGATTTAAATCTTTCTGATTGAATAAACTCTGCCTATGAATATTTGAAAGGCTTATTCGATCATGATCCACAATTCCTAATGAACCAACCCCTGACCTAGTCAAGAATTCTGCTACTGGGCACCCAAGACCACCCATGCCTATTATTAATACTTTTGCATTTGTAATTTTATTTTGACCTAAAATACCAATATTTTTTAATATGATCTGTCTTGAAAAACGTTCGATTTGTTTTTTGTTTAATTTTTTGCTCATTTTCCTGTTGAGCCAAATCCGCCTTCGCCTCTAATTGTTTCTGGAAGCTCATCTGTTTCTTCAAAATTCATTTTTATCACTGGTGCAAGAACTATTTGAGCTATTCTGTCTTTATTGTTTATTAAAAAATCTTCTTTTCCGTGATTGTAAAGTATTACTTTTATCTCACCCCTGTAATCACTATCTATTGTTCCTGGTGTATTTAAAACACTAATACTATTTTTTGCTGCTAAACCTGATCTAGGTCGTATTTGAATTTCAAATTCATTTGAAAAAGCAACGGCAATTCCAGTTGGAACTAAACAAGAATTTTGGGATTTAAGTATAATAGGTTCTTTTATAAATGCCATAAGATCCATTCCCGAAGCCCCTTCTGTTTTGTAGGCAGGTAGCTCTATTGAAGGATCTAATTTTTTAACAAGGATTTTTGCCATTAATTTAATTGATCAATTATTCTATCAACTATTTCTTCAGAAATTTCAGATTTTCTTTTGTATGGTAGGACTTCACTTTTTAAAGATTTATTTTTGTAGTGGATTACAACTTCATTATAATCAGAGTTAAATCCAATATTTTTTTTAGAAACATCATTAGCAATTATCCAATCACAATTCTTTTTATTTAATTTTTCTTCTGCATTTTTTAAAACTTCGTTTGTTTCTGCTGCAAAACCAATCACAATTTCAGGCCTCATAGAATTATGATTTGATATGTAATTTAAAATATCAATATTTTTTTCTAAATTTAAATTTAATGCTTCTTCTTTTTTTATTTTTGTTTGAGATTTATTTTTTACTTTAAAGTCTGATACTGCTGCTGAAAAAATTGCTACATCTACAGGTAAATTCTCTTGTGTAGCAGCAAACATTTCATCTGCTGTTTCAACTTCAATGAGTTTAATATCTTTTTCTACTTCTAGATTAGTTGGTCCTGAAATCAGTGTTGTATCAAAACCTTTTTTCGATAGACATTTAGCTAGTTCATATCCTTGTTTGCCACTTGATTTATTTGTTATAAAACGCACAGGGTCGATATACTCATTTGTTGGACCCGCAGTAACTAAAGCTTTAAATTTTTTATTTTGACTTTGGTTTAAAAAAAATTGGTTTAACTCATCCGCAATTTTTAATGGTTCTGACATCTTACCTTCTCCGTATTCCCCGCATGCCATATCTCCTATTTCTGGACCAATAAACTTATAACCAAAATCTTTTAATTTTTTTAAATTAGTTTTTGTAGATTTATGTTCCCACATTCTAACATTCATCGCTGGTGCTAAATAAATTTGTTTATTTGAAGCAAGTATTACAGTAGAAGCCAAATCATCTGTAGTACCTTGTGCTAATTTTGAAATTGTATTTGCTGTAGTTGGTGCAACGATAACTACGTCTGCCCATCTAGAAAGTGAAATGTGATCCATTTCAGTTTCGTTTTCTAAGCTAAACAAATCACTATAAACTTTACCTTGAGATAATGATGCTACTGATAATGGAGTTACAAATTCTTTAGCACTAGAAGTAAGTATAGTTTTTATTTCTGCTCCATTTTTTTTTAATAATCTAATCGTTTCAAGACTTTTATAAGCTGAAATACCACCACAAATAATAAAAAGAATTTTTTTGTTATTAAGATTTTTCATTTGCAGAATTAAAATACTATAAGACCAAAAATTACAAGAAGTAATAAACCAATAATAGATTGGTTTCTAAATGCTATCATTTCAGATTTTTTATCCTTTAAAGCTGTATAAGAATTGGAGTTTTGTGGAATTTGTCCGCTAGCTAAAAATGTTAGAGCTTGATTTGCTTTGTCCATGATTTCAGGTAACTCAGGTAATCTTTTAATTACTTCAGTACTATTTTTAAGTGTTTCGTTAAAATTATTTATGGGATCTTTTGTTTCTCTTAACCAACTTTCAAGAACTGGTTTAGAGGTTGTCCAAATATTAGTGTTAGGATTTAATTTTCTTGCAACACCCTCAACTACAACCATTGTTTTTTGTAACATCAACAATTGAGGTTGAGTTTGCATATTGAATTTTTCTGTAACATCAAAAAGCTGTTTTAATAATTTTCCACCTGAAATATCTTTAACCTCTTGACCAAATATTGGCTCTCCTATTGACCTTAATGCTTGTGCAAGATCATCTATTGGCACATTTTTAGGGACTAATCCTGCTACCAAGTGAACCTCAGCAACTTTTTTATAATCTCTTTGTATAAATCCAAATAAAATTTCAGCTAAAAAACGTTTACTCATTTTGTCTAATCTACCCATTATGCCAAAATCTATTGGAGCTATTAGACCATTCTCATCAATAAATATATTTCCTTGGTGCATATCAGCATGAAAAAAACCATCCCTTACTGCATGTCTTAAAAAATGTTGGATAATATCCTCAGCAATTTTATTAGTATTTAAATTTCTTTTTTTCAGCTCTTCTGTTTCACGAATAGATACTCCATCTATCCAATCTAATGTCATTACATTCTCACTAGTAAAGTTCCAATATATTTCAGGAACCTTAAATCCAGCATCATTTTTTGTATTTTCTGCATATTCATTTGCGGCTGCTGCCTCAAACCTTAAATCCATTTCTAGGTTAGTTATTTCTTTCAACAAAAAAACAACTTCCACAAGTTTTAATCTTTTAGTTTTTTTTAAAAATGACTCAATGATAAATGCAAATAGCATCATCGCATCAATTTCTTCATTAAATATTTTTTTTATGTCTGGTCTTATAATTTTTATTGCTACATCTTTAATTGTACCATTGTCATTTATTTTAGCTTTATGAACTTGTGCTATTGATGCAGCAGCAACTGGCTCACTTAAATCAATAATAGAATTGTAAGCATCATTGCCTAAATCATTTTTAATTATTTCTTTTGCTTGATTAATAGAAAATGGTGGTACACGATCTTGTAATTTTTCCAGCTTTGTAGAAAGTTCTTCTCCTATAATATCAGGTCTAGTAGCTAAAAATTGACCTAATTTTATAAAAGTTGTACCCATCGACTCTAATGATTTTGAAAGTCTTTCACCATCATCTTGGGCATGATTACTCAATTCTTTTTTTTCAAAAGATATTGCTAATAGCTGAAATAAAATTGTGATTGCGACCGGCGGTTTTTTAAATTTAGAGGCAATATCTAAAATATCAGATTTTGCAATTTTTCTTCCTAATTTAAATAAAGTAATTAATTTTCTTAGCATTATATTTTCCAACCACTATGGATAGAAACTATACCACCTGAAAAGTTCCTATAATTACATTTCGTAAAATTATGCTTTTTCATTAAGTCAATTAATTCTTCCTGATTAATAAATTCTTCAATACTTTTTACTAGATATTCATATGGTTTTTTATCGCCAACAATAAATTGACCAATATGAGGAATTATTTTTGAATAGTTTTTATAAACAAAATCTAGGTTAGAGTTTTGAATTTTTGAAAATTCTAAACATAAAAATCTTCCACCTGGTTTTAATACCCTATAAGCTTCGGATAGAGCTTTATCTAAATTCTTTGTATTTCTAAGACCAAAACTTATTGTGTAATAATCAAATTCGTTGTCTTGAAGTGGAAGCTTCTCAGCAGCTGCATTGATCCATTTTATATTTTTATAATTAGATAATTTTTGTTTGCCTTGACTAATCATACCTTTATTTGGATCTACACAAGTGACTTCTGACATTTGATTTGTACTATTCAAAAATAATTTACCGATATCTCCAGTTCCACAAGCAACATCTATTAACTTTCTATTTGGAGATGGTTTCATTATATTGATTAGACTTTTTTTCCAAAATCTATGAATGCCCAGTGACATGAAATCATTCATCAAGTCGTATTTACTATAAACTTGATCAAAAACACCTTCCACAAGGCCTTTTTTATTTTGAAGATATTGTTGCATAAAAAAATATATATTGAATATAGTGAGAAATGCCAGAATTACCAGAAGTAGAAATTGTTAGACAATCTTTAGACAAAAAAATTAAACAAAAAAGTATTAAAAAAGTAATTATTAGAAATAAAAATCTTAGGTTTCCACTTCCAAAAAATTTTAGTTCTTTTTTAATGAATAAAAAAATTATTAAAGTAGATAGATTTTCCAAGTATTTAATATTGAATTTTAAAAGTGGAGAGTTTTGTTTGATACATTTGGGTATGTCTGGAACCATACACATCATTGATAGTAAAAAAAAATTAAAATTTACTAATGCTAGTTTTTATCATTCTCCTATATTACCAAAAAAACATAATCATATTGAATTAATATTTAATTCTTTGAAAGTAATTTATAATGACCCAAGAAGATTTGGTTTTTTTGAGTTAGTAGAAAATAGTGAAAAATTAGAAAGTAGATTTAAAAATTTGGGACCAGAACCATTCAATTTAAATTTTAATATGAATTATGTTTTTAATTACTTCAAAGGAAAGAATAAAAATATTAAAACATTTTTATTAGATCAAAAATTTGTTTCTGGAATTGGGAATATTTATGCAAGTGAAATTTTATTTCTAAGTAAGATTTATCCATTTAAAAAAGCAAGTTTGTTAACTAGAGAAGATTGTAAAAAAATTATTTACTATTCAAAAAAAATTTTATTAAGAGCAATTAAAAAAGGTGGTTCAAGTATTAGAGATTTTAAGGATACGTTGGGATCTTCTGGAAACTATCAAAAAGAGTTTAAAGTATATCAGCAAGAAGGATTAAGATGTAAAACTATAGGATGTACCGATACTATAAAGAAAAAAATTGTATCAAATAGATCTACTTTTTTTTGTAATTCCTGCCAAAATTAGCCAAATATTTAGTTGACCGTTTTCAGTTCTCAAGCTATACCCCTGCGCATGGCAAATACAAAATCAGCTATCAAACGTATAAGACGTATTTCTAAACAAACAGCAGTTAATAAAGCTAGAAAAAGTAGATTTAGAAATGCATTAAAGAAAATGAACGCTTTAATTGATACCAAAAAGAAAGATGAAGCGTTAAAATTCTTACCTAAATTAAACTCTGAGTTGATGAAAATTGCAAAGACTGGTGTAATTAAAAAACAAAATGCATCAAGAAACGTTTCAAGAATAACTAAAAAGATTGCAGCAATTTAAAAACCTTAAGTTGTTTCGAAGATAAATTTCACACACACATTATATAAGATCTAAATATTTTCAAATTACTATATTTAGATTTAGTAAATCTTTGATCTTACACAATACAATCAATGTTTGATTCAATCTGTATTTGATTCAATCAAAAATTTTATTTTTAAGAAAATTTTAAAACTAATTTAAAAATTTGTGTCCATAAAAAAAAATGATTGTGACAATAAATTCTACAATTGCAGATTTAATTTTTTTTTAATTTTAAATTTAATACTTGTTGCAAAATTTTTTAAATCGTTCTAACTGAGATCTTCCCTTAAGTTATGAATAAATCTTTTACAAATAAAAATATTAATAATTTTGCTTCAGAAGAGATCGATTGGCAACAAATTCAATCTGAAATGAAGAATAAATTAGGTTTGGAAATTTATGAAAGTTGGTTAAAAAAAATATCATTTCTTGAGGAGCATAATAATTATTTACTTTTATCTGTTCCAACTAGATTTATTAGAGACTGGATTACTTCAAGGTATTTAGACCAAATTCTGAAAATAATTAAATTGTATAAAAAAGATATAATTAGAATTGAATTTAAAATTATTGATCAAAAAGTTGATAAGGATTTAAAAGAAACAACAAATATTGAAAATACCCAAAATGAAAATGTTTCATTTATAAAAGACTCGTACCTTCAGTACAACCGAATAGATCCAAACAAACGATTTGATAACTTTATAACTGGATCAAGCAATAAACTTGCATATGAAGCTTCTATAAAGGTTACAGAAACTATCTCTCATTATAATCCACTCTATATTTATGGTGGTGTAGGAATGGGGAAAACTCACTTATTAAATTCTATTGGTTTTGAGATGAAGAAAAAAAATAAAGTGATGTTCATTTCAGCTGAACGTTTCATGTATCAGTTTGTAAAATCAATTAAATCAAATGATATGGTTAAGTTTAAAGAATATTTTAGAAACACTGATATTTTATTAATAGATGACATCCAGTTTATTAGCGGCAAAGAAGCAATGCAGGAAGAATTTTTTCATACATTCAATGCTTTGTTAGATAAAGGATCGCAAATTATAGTATCTGCTGATAGAGCACCTAATAAATTAATGCGTATTCAAGAGAGAATTAAATCTAGATTTTCAGGTGGATTGGTTGTTGACATTCAAAAACCTGATTTAGAATTACGAAAAAAAATAGTTCAAAAAAAAACAGAAGAATTAAACAATTTATATGCAGATCAGCTTCAAGTATCAAAAGATATACAAGATTTTATCAGTAATGAGATCTCAGGAAGTGTTAGAGAATTAGTTGGAGCAGTTAATCGAATAGTATCCTTTTCAAGAATTTATAACAAAGTTCCAAATTTACCTGAAACTAAAGTGGTATTAAAAGATCTTTTAAATATCTCAGAAAACAAAGTAACAATTGACTTAATACAGACTATTGTGTGTAAGTTTTTTAAGATAAGCAAAAATGAAATGCTTTCTTCAAGAAGATCAAGATATCTTGTAAGACCTCGACAGACAGCAATTTACTTAACTAAAATTTTAACTTCAAAATCATTACCAGAAATAGGTAGAGAATTCTCGAATAGAGATCACACAACAATTATCCATTCTGTTAAAACAATTGAGAAAATTAAAGAAAAAGATCCAGAAATGGTAGATAATATCAATAAACTTAAAAATCAGATATTATACAATAACAAAGAAAATGAAATTTAACGTCAACCAACAAGACCTTCAGCAAGCACTAAATTATTGTCAGGGTGTAATTGAAAAGAGAAGCACGTTACCAATTTTATCTAATATTTTATTAGATGCTAGTAATTCTAAATTAACAATTACTGCTACAGATCTTGATTTAATTTTTATACACCAGCTAAATAATGTTGAAATTCTTGAAGAAGGAAAAACAACAACAACCTCGTCAATTATGTATGACATAATCAGAAAATTAACATCAGGAAAAAAAATTAATCTTACTCTTACCGATGTAAGTAAATTACAAGTAGAATCGGAAAAATCTATTTTTAATTTGAATTGTATTAGTGCTACCGAGTTTCCATTGACTGATGAAAATTTTAATGAAAATGAATTTATTATAAAATCAAAACATTTATTGAAACTTCTAAACAAATGTAAGTTTTCTGTTTCAAATGATGAAACTCGACATTATTTAAGTGGTATTTATTTTCACCAAACCGAAGTTGAAGATAAAAATTATTTAACAGCTGTTGCTACTGACAGTCATAGAATGTCGATTTCAAAAATCAGGCTAGATGAAAAAATTGAATTTGACCCTATTATACTTCCCAAAAAAACAATTTTTCAACTTTGTTCACTGTTAGATAGTTATGATGGTGATGTAAAAGTATCAAATCTAAAGTCAAAAATTAAGTTTGAACTGAATAATAGTATTTTAATTTCAAAACTTATCGATGGAAAATTCCCAAATTACATTCAGGTAATACCTAAAAATAATCAAAAAAAATTAGAAATTGATTTAAAACTTTTCTTAAACTCAGTTGATAGAGTGGCCTCTGTATCTCTGGATAAAAAAGATGGTGTAAAATTTAATTTATCAAATGATACTCTTAACCTTTCGGTAAATAATACTAATAGCGGAGACGGAAAAGAAACATTAAATGTTAAATTTGATCACGACTTAGAAATAAGTTTTAATTCCAGATATTTGATTGATGTAGCTTCACAATTAGATGGTGATAGAGTCGAAATCTTCTTTAATGATACTGGTTCACCAGCTTTAATAAAAGATCCAGGCGATTTCGACAGTATTTATGTTGTGATGCCAATGAAGGGTTAATTTATTAAATCTAATTCTTGATAGATATTTTTTTCTAGAGTTTTTAAAAATTCATTTTTTTCTAGCCCAGCTGAAATAGGTTTTAATATTGATATAGTAATTGTTCTATTACTATTTTTTCCACCTTTTTTTGGCCATACGTAACCAGAGTTTATGGCTACTGGTAAACAATTTATTTTTAATTCTTCATATATCCTTGAGGCTCCTTTTTTAAATGGAGTTCTATCATCAGGTAATACCCTGGTACCTTGAGGAAAAATAATTAATGGACGATTTGATTGTGATATTGTGTTTGAAATATCATTAAAAAAACCCAAATTATCTTTAGTTGTTTTATTTCTATTTATTGAAATTGATCCTATTTTTTTTAAATACCAACCAAATATTGGAATTTGGAGAAGCTCTTTTTTTAAAATAAAAACTGGTGAATTAAAAATAGTTTGCAAATAAAAAGTTTCAAACATTGATTGATGAGATGCAGCAATAAAAAATTTATCCTCTTTGATTATATTTTCTTCACCTTTGATAAGGATTTTTACTGAAAGGATAAACCTTAAGCAAACACCAGTCCAATAGCCCATTAATTTGCCACCAATTAAAACTATTTTTCTTGGTAGGAAAAAAGAAGGTAAAAAAATTATAGAAATAAAAATAATTCCAGTAAAAAAAATTATTGAAAATAAAATGTTTCTTATCATTGTCTCAAAAGCTAAATTAAATCTTTATGCTTTTGTCTTTTTCTAATTATTTTTATTTTGTTGTTTTTAATTAATATTTCTAATGGTTTTGTTCTTAAGTTATAATTCGAACTTAGTGACATTCCGTAGGCACCAACATCACATATTGCAACATAGTCTTTTTCTTGAAGTTCCTGAAAGTTTTTAATAGTTACAAACTTGTCTGTAGTTTCACATATAGGTCCTACAAATTCATAAGTTTTTTTGGAAACTTTTCCAGATTTAATAACAGGTAAAGTTTTGTGAATTGCACCATATAATGCTGGTCTCATTAAATCATTCATTGCTGCATCTAATATAATGAATTTTTTACTTTCACTGTCTTTTATATAAATTACTTTTGTAATCAATGTTCCAGAATTTCCTATTATAGATCTTCCTGGTTCAAATATAATTTTACATTTTTTATTTTTTAAAAATTTTTTAATAGCTAAATTATATTTTTTATAATTAAGTTTTTTATTTTTATCTGCATAAGAAATTCCCATACCACCACCTAAATCGATGTATTCAAATGTATGAGATGTTTTCTTTAAAATATTATCGACTACTTTAAGCATCTTTTCATAAGGCTTATGATCTAAAATTTGGCTTCCAATATGAACACTTAGGCAATTAAGATCTATATTTTGTGAACTTTTGCAATATTCAATTATTTCATAAAATGTTTTTTCATTTACACCAAACTTATTCTCTTTTTTACCAGTCGAAATTTGGCTTAATGTTTTTGCATCAGTATTAGGATTTAATCTTAAACCAATTTTTACAATTTTATTTTTTTGTCTAGCCACTCTATTTATTTCTACTACTTCACTTTTAGACTCTGCGTTTATTAGTAAAATTTTTTTATCTATTGCGTAACTTATTTCATTTGTAGTTTTGCCAACTCCTGAAAAGACAATTTTTTTTGGACTAATACCTGCTTTAAGAGCCATCATCATTTCACCAACAGATACTACATCAGCTCCAAAACCAAATTTTGATATCTCATTTATTAAATTTACATTGGTATTTGATTTAACTGCGAAACATATCAATGGTGATATTGATTTAAAATTTTTTTTAAAATTTAAAATATTTTCTTTTAACCTTGAGTAAGAATAGCAATATGTTGGTGTACCATATCTTTTTGCAATTTTTAAAAAGTTAACTTTATCAATAGATAATTTTTTATTTATGTATTTCATTACACTCTATTTTTAGAGAATAGATTTAAATAAACTTGTTTTTTGTCTTCTTGGTATACAGGGTCACCTTTCTTGCCACATGAAAATAACAGCAGCAACATAACTAACGTAAATGTGATTTTTTTTATCATTTTAATTTCTTATATTTAGTTATCATTTTTTTTATATTTTCAAAAGAAGTTCCCCCAAATGATTTTTTTGAATTTATAGAGTTTTTTAAATCGAAAATTTCTAAAACCTTTTCTGTCAATTTTGGCTCAATTTTTTTAAGTTCATTTAAACTTAATTCGTTTAAATTTTTCTTTCTTTTTTCAGCCATGTTAACAATAGCAGCTGTTTTTTGATATGCCTTTCTAAATGACATATTGTGTTCTCTAACTAAATAATCAGCTAGATCTGTTGCTGTAATATGACCCTTATTTGCAAGTTCAAGCATTTTCTTTTTATTTGCACTGCAATTTTTTAAAACTTCATCAAATATTTTTAAGCAATTTATTAAAGTATCATTGGAATTAAAAACCAATTCCTTATCATCCTGTAAATCTTTAAAGTAGGATAGTGGCAAGCCTTTTAGTATCGTTAACATAGAAAAAAAATTTCCGTAAGAAGTACCAGTTTTTCCTCTTAGATATTCTAAGAGATCAGGATTCTTTTTTTGAGGCATAATCGAAGAGCCTGTAACAACTTTATCTGATAAGTTGATTAAGTTAAATCCATCTGAATTCCATATAATTAATTCCTCTGCAATTCTAGAAATATGCATTGAACATACTGAAATAGCGTAAAGAAAATCTAGCACAAAGTCTCTATCCGAAACTGTATCTATTGAATTATTAGTTGGTCTTTTAAATCCAAGTTTTTTAGATGTAAAATTTCTATCTATATTAAACGAAGTGCCTGATAGAGCTGCTACACCTAATGGACTTTCATCTAAACTATTTAAATTGTTTAAAAATCTTTTTTTATCTCTAGTAAACATTTCCACATAAGCCATTAAATAATGGCCAAATGATATAGCTTGAGCATTTTTAAGATGAGTAAAACCTGGCATGATAGTCTCTATATTTTTTTCAGCCAGATTAATTGTGCTTTTGATTACTTTATCTATATTATTATTAATATCTTTTGTTGCAGTTTTAATCCAAATTTTAAAATCAGTTATTACCTGATCATTTCTTGATCTAGCTGTATGAATGTATCCAGCTTCATCACCAATTATTTGAAATAATCTTTTCTCTATATTCATATGAATGTCTTCATATTTTTTATTAAATTCAAATTTTTTGTAAGTTATTTCTTTATAAATTTTATTTAGACCATAAATAATTTTATTTTTTATTTTAAAGGAAATTATCTTTTGTCTAAAAAGCATTTCAACGTGTGCAATGGATCCTTGTATATCTTCTTTGTAAAGTCTCTTATCTATATCAATAGAATTACCAACTTTTTGAAATAGGTTTGATGCCTCTTTTTGTATTCGCGTGTTCCATATTGCTTGGTTGTTTTTATTTTTTGCCATGATATTTAGTTATACCTAATTAATATGAGAATTTTAGCATTATTTATTTTTTTAATTACAACTGTAGAAGCCAGTGATTTACCGAACATTAAAAATATTGTTATTCATAAAGTTCCAAAAACGTATGAAAATGTATTTTTTTTAAATAAGAAAAATGAAAAAATTAAAATTAATGATTTCAAAGGAAAATTGTTAGTTTTAAATTTTTGGGCTACTTGGTGTCCCCCGTGCAAAGAAGAGATGCCTTCATTAGACAATATGCAAGCAAATTCATCACTTAATAATTTAAAAGTTTTTCCTATTAATATTGGGAAAGAAAAACTGAATAAAGTTGAAGAATTTTTTGTAAAATTAAACTTAAAAAATTTGGAACCTTTTTTTGATCCAGAAGTAACTTTAGCTAAAACTTTTTCTCTAAGAGGAGTTCCAACATCAATATTTATAAATAAAGAAGGCAAGGAATTTGCTAGGGTTCTTGGTGACATAGATTTTAATGACAAAGATTTTTTAAAGTGGATTGAGAAATATAATTAGTTTTTAAAAAAATATGCGAAAGCTACCAAAACAAGTATGGCCACAAATTGCAGCAGTACTCTAAGCTGCATTAGTTTATTTGAATATTTTTTACTTGTTTCTCCACCTTTAAATAAAGTTCCAATACCCAAAACCAAAACTATTCCAACAGCTATTAAAAGAGCTATAGATAAAATTTTAACTAATATTCCAGTAAACATATTATTATTGTAGTGTGTTTTTAAAAATAAAAAACATAATAAATCATCTATGACATTTTGCCTTAATTCAATCATCATCAAACCAGAAGAAGGAACAGAAATTAAGAATGCGATAATTTTACTTCATGGGTATGGTGGAGATGGAAAAGACATAAGTATGTTAACTTTAAATTGGAAAAGACATCTGCCAAACACTATTTTTATTTGTCCTAATGGACATGAAAAGTGTGCAATTAATCCATCAGGATATCAATGGTTTGATTTAACCAAAGAAGATCAATCTTATATTCTTGAAGAGTCAATTAAAGCTGAAAATGTTATTAAAAAATTTATTGAGGAAGTTAAAATTGAATACAACTTATCAAATCAACAAATTTGTTTATCAGGCTTTAGCCAGGGCTGCATGATGTCTTTGAATGTTGGTCTTACCTCAAATGAAAAATTTCTATGTGTCGTAGGATTTTCAGGGAAAATAATAGATCAAATTAATTTGAAAGATAGAATCAAAAATAGCACAGATACATTACTAATACATGGTGATGTCGACCAAATTGTTCCATCAACACATTTACTTGAAGCTAAAGATTTTTTAATTCGAAATAATATTCCTGTTGAAACGTTATTAATAAAAAATTGCGACCATCACATTCCTATCGAGGCATCAAGTACAGCATTAAATTATATTTTAAAAAAAATTTAACATCTGATCATATTGATTATGATGCTAAACTAAGTTAATGTTTTAATGTGAACAACTTTATTGAACAAGATGTATCATTAGAAAAATGTCCTGCATTAGTTCTTAATGCTGATTACAGACCCCTAAGCTATTACCCACTATCATTATGGTCATGGCAAGACACTGTGAAATCAGTTTTTCTTGATAGAGTTATAATTGTAAGTCATTACGATAGAACTATCAGAAGCCCTTCATTTAATATGAAGCTACCAAGTGTTATAGCTTTAAAAGACTATATTGTTCCTCAAACGAAACCAAGTTTTACTAGATTTAACGTTTTTTTAAGAGATAAATTCTCTTGTCAATATTGTGGAAGTAATGAGGAACTTACTTTTGATCATTTGCTTCCAAGATCTAAAGGTGGAGAAACAAATTGGGACAATGTTGTTACAGCTTGTTCAGCTTGTAATGTAAAAAAAGGTGGAAAATTATTAAAACATTCAGGAATGAAATTAAATCAATATCCATTCAGACCTTCAACAGAAGATTTACATAAAAATGGTAAGAACTTTCCTCCTAACTTTTTACACAAAAGTTGGATGGATTATTTATATTGGGATGTTGAATTAGAAACTTAAATTTTTTCAGAAATATTAATTGCAATTTTAGAACCAGTTTTAATTATTTTATCTAAAATACTATAAGGTCCCTTTTTAGTTGCTCCCTTTTCATAAGCGATATCTTTATGGTTAAGCTCATCTTCTCTAAATTTTGTAATTTTGTTTTTGAGAAATTTTTCATCTTCATCTAATTGATTAATTTGATTTAAGTAGTGTTCATCAATTACTTCCTCTACAGATGCTGTGCATAGCATGGCTGCCTTTTTCCCTAATAAAGTAGAACCAAATCCTAAACCAACACCTAGTAAATCCCACAGTGGTAAAAGTTTTGTAGGAGCAATGTTTCTTTTTTTAATTTCATTTTCAAAAAATTCACTATGTTCTTTTTCATGAATTTTCATATCTTCTATGATTTTTTTCAAATTTTCATCTTTGACAAATGTATTTAAAGCTAATAATTGACCTTCATATATTTTAACTGCTCCACGCTCACCAGCATGATCTACCCTTATAAATTCTTCAATTTTTTTTTTACTTACTTTTGGCATAGTTTAAATAAATTTTTAATGCATTGATTGTAATTAGAATAGAAATTACAATATTATACGTTGTAAGTGATAATCCAAAAATTTTAAATGTTACATCTTTGCAGCTCACTTTTTGTTCTTGCAATTGTTTTAAAATTTCTTCTTTGGAAGTTGCCTCAGAGCCATTTTTTAGGTCACAAACTAAAGACTCTTCGATAAATCCTTGTTCAATACCAAAATGATAAACTGATAAGATAGTAGCTGCTAAAAAAACTATTACCAATAAAACCAAAAATATTTTTTCAAACTGATAAAATTTATAATTCAAGAGTATAATTACTATTGCAATTACATATGGAATTCTCTCTAAGATACAAAGATTGCATGGTTGATGACCCAAAATATATTCAATAAAGAACGCTGACATTAAAGCAACGAAACTGACTAATAAAATTAGGTTAAGAAACAATGATTTATTATTAAGCATTAAATTTAAAAATTAAAAATATAATTCCTAATACTATAACTATTAAAATTCCAATTATAGTGAACCATTTTGAACCATGCTTCTCCATGAATTCAGTAAATAAGTCACCAAATTTATAAGATAAATAAGCAACAATAAAAAATCTAAGACTTCTCGAGATTAAACTTACAACAATAAATACAGGTAAACTAAAACCAACAACACCGCTAGCAATAGTGAATGCTTTATAGGGAAGAGGAGTAAATCCTGCTAGAAAAAGAATACTTAGCCAGGCAAAAAAACCTGATCCTTGAGACAAACTTGTCTTCAAATTTTCTACTTTATTTTCATAACCATAAAATTCAATTACATGAATAGCTAAATCATAAAACAAATAACCTAGTAAATATCCAAAAACTCCGCCTAAAACTGAAAATATAGATGCGATTAAAAATATTTTAAAATATTCTTTTTTTTTAGCAATCACCATAGGAATAATCATTACATCTGGAGGTATAGGAAAAAATGAACTTTCAGTGAAGGAAACAATTCCTAAGTACAAATTTGAACTTTTGTGAGCAGCTAAATTTAAACAATATTTATAAAGACTTTGGAACATTTTTTAGTTTTAATATAATTTTAGTTCTTATACTATTTAATTATAATTTAATTTAATGGGCGAATGGCGGAACTGGTAGACGCGCACGACTCAAAATCGTGTTTCGCAAGAAGTGAGAGTTCGATTCTCTCTTCGCCCACCAAAGTTTATGAATATAAAAAACTATAATAATCTTTTAGAATTATTTTATAATCAGTATACAAAAGAAAAAGCAGATCAAATTTTTCTAAAATCCTTAAAAAATCCAAACGATAAATTTTCTTGGAGAGATACTTATTTGAATATTATAAAATTAAGCAATGAGCTTAAATCTTTAATTCAAAAAAAAGATAGATGTTTATTAATTTCAGAAAATAGACCTGAATGGATGATATCTGATTTAGCGATAATGTTAGCAGGTGGAATTACCGTGCCAGCCTATACCACTTATACCGAAAGAGATTATGAATATTTAATTGATGATTGCAATCCATCAGTAATAATTGTCTCAGATCAAGTTCAATATAATAAAATTAAAAATATAATTTCTATAAAGCCATTTATAAAAAAGGTTATCACCTTTGATCAAATTGACAGTCAATCTGATACTATATGCGTTAAAGACATTTTTTTGAGGAATGACTGTGAAGAGATCGATTTTTTAAAATTAGAAATTTCAAGAAAAGATGTAGCTTGTATTATTTATACATCAGGAACTCAAGGTAACCCCGAGGGAGTAATGCTTAGTCATGGGGGGATTTTAAATAATTGTGAAGGTTCTATTTCACTTTTAAAAGAGATAATATCTTACAAACCTAAATTCCTAACTTGGTTACCATTATCTCATTCTTATGAACACACCGTTCAGTTTGTCCAAATAGCAATAGGTGCCGAAGTTTACTACGCAGAAAGTATAGATAAGCTTATTAAAAACATGGGGGAGTGTAGTCCAGATATTATGACAGCTGTTCCAAGATTTTATCAGAATCTGTATCAAAAAATTAATTCAACTTTTAATAAAGCTACTGGCTTTAAAAAATCTCTAATAAACAAAATGCTATATCTAGGAGAAAAAGTACTAACAAATCAAAAACTTACTTTTTTTGAAAAAGTGCAAAATACAATCTGTGAAAAAATAGTTAGAAAAAAAATAAAAGCTCAGTTTGGAGGTTCTTTAAAAGCATTCATTTCTGGAGGAGGTGCGCTAGATAAAGAAGTGGGTGTTTTTTTAAATTCGATAGGTTTACCGACTTTGCAAGGGTATGGGTTAACTGAAACTTCTCCAGTTGTAAGTTGTAACCCAATAAAAGATATAAGGATAGATACAGTAGGTCCTGCTTTTAGTGGTAATGAGGTGAAAATTGCTGATGATGGTGAAATTCTGGTTAAAGGTGAAAACGTTATGTTAGGTTATTGGAATAAAAAGGAAGAGACTGAAAAAGTTTTAAAGGATGGCTGGTTATACACTGGAGATATAGGACATTTTGAAAATGGATACTTAAAAATTACTGATAGAAAAAAAGATATTTTAATTACACCAGGTGGTGACAATATTTCACCTGTAAAAATTGAAAATGACTTACTGAAGATTGAATATGTAGAGCAAGCATTAGTTTATGGAGATAACAAACCATATTTAATAGCTATTTTAGTTTTAAATAATAATGATAGTAATGTGTCAGATGAAAACATTTCAAAAGAAATAGAAACAATAAATAAAAACTTATCTAAGATAGAAAAAATTAAAAAGTTTTTTGTAATTAAAGATCAATTTACAATTGAAAATGGATTAATGACACCAACCTTAAAGTTAAAAAGATATAAAATTATTGAAAAGTATAAAAGTGAAATAGAAAAACTTTATTAAATTTCTTTAAATTAAGAGTTTATTTACCGCATAAACATTAACTAAATTAATAAAAAAATTTTTTACAAAAAATAAAAAATAAAAAATATTTTTTTTAAAATTCGCTTTTAATTAATGATTTGACATAAGTTGTATAAAAAAATAAAAATAAGCTAACAGCGAATCAATTTGATTCGTTAAACTAAAAAGGGAGCTAAAGATGCCTAAGAAAAGAAAAAAAGCGGCAAAGAAAACTAAGAAAAAAGCTAAGAAAAAAGCTAAGAAAAAAGCTAAAAAGGCTAAGAAAAGAAGAAAGTAATAACTTAGTATTCTTTACAAAAAACGCTTCTCATAACTTTTTGTGTGAGAGGCGTTTTTTTTTATTCGTCTAAAGGTTCGTCAGTTTCAGAAATAGGTTCTTCGACAGGTAAATCAGCAGTTGGAGTTTTAGGAGTAGCGCTAATAGCTTGTGTTTGTCCACCAACATTTCTCTTTAATGCTTTATCTAATTTTTTTTGAGTGTCTTCTGGTGATAAATTTAAAATTATCTGAAATTCTGATTGCATTCTTTCATAAGCTTTTTCAAAAAGTTGTCTTTCACTATAAGATTGATCAACCATAAGATCATCGCCTTTGTTTAGATCTCTCACAACTTCAGCTAATTCATAAATTTTACCTGATGAAATTTTTGCCTCATATTCTTGTGCTCTTCTACTCCACATTGATCTTTTGATTTTTGGCTTACTTTTTAATATAGAAATACATTTGTTTACTTGATTAACTGTTGCTAAAGGTCTTAGGTGAGACTGTTTGTTAACGGGTACCATACCATTAGCTTTATCTTTTTCAAATTTGATAACGTATGTTTCAACATCAATACCACCGATATTTATTTTTTTAAATTCTGTAATTTGACCAACGCCATGTTTTGGATAAACAACATAATCTTTAATTTTAAATTCTCTTTTTTCGGTTTCTTGTTTTTTAACTTTTTTTATTTCAGGTTTAACCTCATTAGTTTTTGATATTCTTAGATTATCTACTTTCGGTTCATCTGGCGTTTCAGTAGTTTTTGAAACTTTTTTTATTTTAGGAGATTTATTTGGAATTTTTTTTAATACTTTTTTAGCTTTTTTTACTACTACTTTTTTGACTTTTTTAGTTTTAGTTTTTACAACTTTTTTAACTTTAGTTACTTTTTTCTTTTTAACTTTTTTTGTCATTTCTTTATCTGATTTACCTTTAAAGATTTTCTTTAAAATACTTTTCGTACTTATTTTGCTCATTTTTAAATTTTTCGTGATCCGCTGGGGGATCTTTTTTCTCACTTATGTTTGGCCAGATTTCTGAATATTTTTTATTGATCTCTAACCATTTTTCGCTTCCAGGTTCTGTATCTGCTTTTATAGCATCAACGGGGCACTCTGGCTCACAAACGCCACAATCTATACACTCATCCGGTTTAATTACAAGCATATTTTTACCTTCATAAAAACAATCAACCGGACAAACGTCTACACAATCAGTAAGCTTACACTTAATACAATTGTCGTTTACAATATAAGTCACTCTTTACTTTCCTCTTTTAATCTATGCTTAACATCCCCCATAGTTTTACTGTCAATGTATAAAAGTCCCGCTAATCTTCTCATAAGATTTGTTTCATACATATCAGCATCTTCATTAGAATAAATAATTGACCAAAGAGCTTCCACTATTTTAATTTTATCTTTTTCAGGTAAATTTTTAATTTCTCTTGTGAAGTCTAAAATTTGGTTTGAATTTTCCTCAATAATTTTTGCATCTTGTATAGTTTTTGTGATTTTTTCACTTTCAAGGCCCAACTCTAGAAGTGTTTTTTTAATTATTTTCTCCTCTTTGTCAGTATAATTTTCATCTATTTTTGCAGCATGGATTAATAAAGCACAAACTTTTACTATAAAATTATTCTTTTCTTTTTTATCTGTCTTTTTAAAAAACATAAAATTAACCTAGCTTGAGATTTTTAAGAACTTTAAATGGATTTTCATTTGAAACTTTTTTGTTCTGTATTTTTTTAAATTTTTTAACAGGATTATATTTAAAAAACATGTCTTGTTCTTTCTCATAAATTTTATAACCCATTTTTTGTAATAATTTTTTAAAGTTCTCTTTGCTGCAACCTAAAAGATTTAACATTTCAGGTATCATTTTTATTTCATTATTTTCTTTTGAGGTAGCATTAATAATTTGTACAAAGAGTCTTTCAAGAATATCTATTCTTACAAAAAGATTATCAAATTTTTCAAATCCACAGAGAAGCATAAAGTTTTTATTTTGAGAATCTTTATCTTCTAAAAAATTTAATCCAAAAGTTGGTGGTTTTAAATTATAGAATTTTTGATGAAAATTTTTCCACAATAAGGTTCTTAAAGATACAGCATCTGGTTTTATAAGCTGATAAAGGAATACATGGTATCTTCCAAATTTTACACCCAATTCTCTAAGTACTTTTCTATCTATTTGTTCAAGATTTTTTAAATAATCAGAAACTTTTTCTCTTTTTAAAACACCATTATTTTCATAAAGCTGATAAGCTAAAGCTTTAATCGAAGACTTATCTTCTTTAATGTTTTTTAAATCTATTAAACTTTTCAAGACATCGCTTATTTTAGAGTTTAACCATTTTTGAATAAAATCATTTAGTTTTTGTTTTGGATTTTGTTCAATAATGTCATCAACAACTAAAGTAAAATTAGGACTTAAATAATCATTTCCTGGTAACAGTCTAGCAATTGGAAATTCATTCCAATATATTTTAAAATCCTCTTTTAAATCTATTAATCCTGTATCTACAATTGACTGAATTCTTTTATCAAACTCAGGTCCAATTGATTGTCTAGCAGCTTTTTTTAATGACTTGATATCAGTTTCAAGAGAGCCTTTTTTTAAATCTAATTCTAATTTCAAACCTTTGATTTTACCAATAAACTGATCATCTATTTTAACGTCATTGTTCTTTAATATTTCAGTTTTGAATTCCATGTCTTGTTTTAAACCTCTTGCAAGTATACTTGCTCTTTTGTCGATAAAAGTCTTGGTAAGTTCTTCATGAAGTCTGTCAGAAAGTCTATCTTCTAAATGTTTTGTTTTTTCTATCCAATAATTTTGATTTTCTACCCAATTATTTTTATTTGAAACATAAGACCAAGTTCTTACATTTGCAATTCTATTTGATAAAGAATCTACATTTCCCTCTAATTTATCAAGTTTCATGAGCTGTAATCTCATGTAATCTTCTGAAATTAGACCTTTTTCACTGTTTAAAAATTTAAAAACATTTCTGATCACTTCATAATGATTGCCGTAGGTTTTTTTAACAAAATCAGGTATCTGACAACATTCCCATAATAATTTGAGAGTTCTTTCGTTAAATTCTAGATTATTTTTTTCATCTTTTATAAAATATTTTAGCGCTCTTTCATCCTCACATTCGTGAACTTTTCTTAACCATTCCATCTGGGGTCTTTCTTCAAGACTTTTAATCAGTGAATTTGGGTTATTGAAATTAAGATCAGAATTTCTCCAGAATAAAGTTCTTATTTCTTCAAATTTATGTCCTTCAATTAATTCCACTTCTTCAGGTGAAATTTCTTTACAATCACCAGTTATTCCAAAACCACCATCATTCAAATATCTTCCAGCTCTTCCCGCTATTTGACCTATTTCAGATAAATTTAATTTTCTTAATTTTTTTCCATCAAATTTTTTAAGATTTGAAAAATATACATAATCTAGATCCATATTTATTCCCATTCCAATAGCGTCAGTGGCTACTAAAAAATCGACATCTCCAGATTGGTAAAGTTCTACTTGAGCATTTCTCGTTTTAGGACTTAATGAACCCATAACTATAGCTGCTCCACCCTTTTGTCTTCTTATTAATTCTGCTATTGCATAAACTTCCTCCGCTGAAAAAGCTATGATTGCAGTTTTTCTATTTATTCTTGATATCTTTTTATGTCCGGCATAAGTGAGTTTTGATAATCTATCTCTATTAATAAATTCTAAATCCTCATTTAATTTAGATATGATGTTTTTAATAGTACTAGAACCCATTAGCATAGTAAGTTTTTCACCTCTTAAATTTAATAATCTATCTGTGAATATGTGACCTCTTTCATGATCTGCACACATTTGAATTTCATCTATGCCCACAAATTCTAAATGTTTTTCAATAGGCATTGATTCTACTGTGCATAAATAATATTTTGCGTTTGTAGGAATTATTTTTTCTTCACCAGTAATTAAAGCAACTTTGTCTATACTAATTTTTTTTATTACTTTATCGTAAACTTCTCTTGCTAATAATCTTAATGGGAACCCAATCATTCCGCTGTCAAAAGATAGCATTGTGTCAATTGCAAGATGAGTTTTACCTGTGTTTGTTGGACCAAGAACAGCTGTAATTTTATTTTTAGGCATTTCTATCTTTGGTGTATAATTTTTTTTACCTACCAGATATTGTTAGTGCTAAAGAACAAAAATAGACTAAAACATGACCGAATCGGAGGGTAAAAAGTTCTCATTTTTATATTAATATTAATGAGAATATCATAATTGAGATTAATTCTATAATAGTAATTTAAAAAAATAAAAATGACCAATAAACTTTGGGAAGCATCTTTTAAAGAGAAAAAAAATTCAAATCTTTATGCTTTTGAGAAATTTATTTCAAAAAAAATCAAAAAAAAATTTAATTTAAATTACAAAACTTTTTTAAATTGGACTATTAAAAATTCTCCTGAGTTTTGGAATTATTTTTGGGAATTTTCAGAAATTAAAGGATTGAAAAGTAAAAAAAAAATTAAAAAATCTAAAGTATTTTATAAAAATTTATTCTTACCAGGTAGTAAGTTAAATTTTGGTGAGAATTTATTGTCAAAAAATAATGATGATAAGGCGATTACTTTTATAAGCGAAAATGGCTTTAGAGAAGAAAAATCTTGGAGAGAATTAAATTTAAGTACAGGCAAAATTGTAAAGTTTTTAAAGGAAATTAAAATTAAAAAAGGAGATAGAGTTGCAGCTTATATGCCTAATACTATCGAGACAGTTGAGGCGTTTATAGCAGCGAGCACTATAGGAAGCATTTGGTCATCATGCAGTCCTGATTTTGGTATTAAAGGTGTTGTTGAGAGATTTTCTCAAATTAATCCAAAAGTTTTGTTCATTACAGACCAGTATTTTTACAATGGGAAAAAAATTAATGTATTAGAGAGATTATCTGAAATTTTAAAATCTATTCCGTCAATTAAAAATGTTGTGATTGTTAATTATCCTGGAAAAAAATATGTCACTAATAAAAGTAAATATAAGAAAATAAATTTAATTAAATGGCGTGAGATTATTCATAATCAATCTGAAAAAATAAATTTTAAAAAGTATGATTTCGAAAGTGAGTTGACTATTTTATATTCAAGTGGAACAACTGGAAAACCAAAATGTATTTGCCACAGAACTGGTGGAGTTCTTCTTCAACATAAGAAAGAACACCAATTACATTGCGATATAAAAGAAAATGATAACGTGTTTTATTTTACTACTTGTGGTTGGATGATGTGGAATTGGTTAGTAAGCTCGTTAGCTTCAAAGGCATCAATAGTACTTTTTGATGGTTCTCCAATGTATAAATCAAGTGATTTACTTTTAAAAATAGCACAAAGAGAAAAAATTACTCTGTTTGGAATTAGTGCTAAATATATTGATGCTCTAAGAAAATTAGAACCTAATCTTAAATTTAAATATAAACTTCAAAAACTAAAAACAATATGTTCAACAGGTTCTCCTTTATCAAGTGAAGGTTTTAAATATGTTTACAAAAATATTAAAAAGAAAGTTCATCTCTCATCTATTTCGGGTGGTACAGATATTGTATCGTGTTTTGTTTTAGGAAATGTATATCAGCCAGTAAATATTGGTGAAATACAAAATTCTGGCTTAGGTTTAGATGTTGATGTCTTTAATGATAGTGGCAAATCTTTAAAAAATTCTAAAGGTGAACTTGTTTGTAAAAATCCATTTCCATCAATGCCTCTTAAATTTTGGAATGATAAAAATGACGTAAAATATAAAAAAGCTTACTTCAATAGATATAAAAATATTTGGCATCATGGTGATTATGCTGAAAAAAGAAATACCGATGGTTTTATTATACATGGAAGATCTGACACTACCCTTAATCCAGGAGGTGTAAGACTTGGTACTGCTGAAATATATTCTGAGGTTGAAAAGTTTAAAGAAATTAAAGAAGCACTAGTAGTTGGTCAATCTTGGGATAATGATATAAGAATAATTCTTTTTGTTGTAATGAGTAATGAATACATACTTAATAATTCTTTACTTAATAGAATAAAAACTCAAATAAGAATAAATGCATCACCAAGACATGTCCCTAGTAAAGTAATTGTTGTAAAAGATATTCCAAGAACCAAAAGTGGTAAAATTGTTGAGCTTGCAGTTAAAAGCACTATAGAAGGAAGTGTTGTTAAAAATAAAGAAGCTTTAGCAAACCCAGAAGTTTTAAAACAATACAAAAATTTGAAACAGTTAAGTTAATAAATGTTAAAAAATATAGTTAAAGATTTAAAACCATCTTCTACGCTAGCAATTAATGAAGCTTCAAAAAAACTTGAAGATGAAGGAAAAAAAATATTTAAATTTGGTTTTGGACAATCACCCTTTAAAGTTCCACAAGACGTAGTAGAGGAGCTTAAAAATAATGCGTATCAAAACAAATATTTGCCCATGCAAGGTCTTTCAGAGCTAAGACAGTCTGTTGCAAAATACACATCAAAGAAAAAAAATTATGAATATAATTCTGAAAATGTCATCATAGGACCAGGCTCTAAAGAGTTGATGTTTTTACTTCATGTAATATTCGATGGTGAAATTATATTACCTGCACCAAGTTGGGTTTCTTACGCGCCACAAGCAATATTAGGAAGAAACAAAATTCAAATTTTACAAACAAAAAGAGAAAATAATTGGTTCCCTACAGCTCAAGAAATAGAGGAAGTAATATTAAAAGATAAAAATAAAAATTATTTATTATTTTTAAATTCCCCCAATAATCCTTCAGGACAAGTTTGTGAAAATTTGGAAGAGATTTCTAATGTTGCAAATAAACATAATCTTATAATTTTATCTGATGAGATATATTCAGAACTGACTTTTACAAAAAATTATAAGTCTATTTCAAATTTTTGTCCTGAAAAAACAATTATCAGTACCGGCCTAAGTAAATGGTGTGGAGCTGGTGGTTGGAGATTGGGATATTTTATTGTTCCAGAGAGCTTAAATGACATAAAAAATATGATTAATGTTTTAGCCAGTGAAACCTTTTCAGCAGTAAGTGCGCCTATCCAATATGCTGCAATAAAAGCATATGAAAACAATCATAGTAAATACATTAATAAATCTAGAAACATTTTAAAGGCTGTCGGCAATTATGTTTATCAAAATTTAAAATCAAACAAAATTTTAATTAATGAACCCCAAGGAGGTTTCTATTTAATGCCTGAATTTTTAAATTCTAAATTTAAAACTTCATCAGAAATGTGTGAAAATATTTTAAAAGAAACAGGTGTTGCATTATTACCTGGATCAGATTTTGGATTTAATGAAAGTAAAATGCTTGCAAGATTAAGCTTTACTGATTTTGATGGAGAAAAATTCATGAATAGTATTAAGGAAGATCAATCTATTGATTTTAATATAATCGAAAAGTTGGCACCAAAGGTTGTAGAAGGTGTTGATAATTTAAAAAAATGGTCAGAAAATCTTTAAAATCAGCCTATACATCTATTATAATTTTTTGGTAAGATTAATTTATAAAAAATAACGACATACAATTATAGAGAGGGAAAAATAATGAAAAAAATAATAACATCCCTATCAAGTGCTTTACTGATTTTATTTGCATCACTGTCCTTAACTACAGTTGCTAAATCAGCTGAGTTCTTCACGATAGGAACTGGTGGACCTACTGGAGTATATTTCCAAACAGGTAACGCTATATGTAAAATGCTTCATAAATCAGCAATTAGTGCTGAGCACGGTAGAAAAAAAGGCACAGCTAAAGCGTATAGATGTACTGCTCCATCGACAGGTGGTTCAAACTACAATATTGGACAAATAGCAGCTGGAGAATTTCAATTTGGTGTAGCTCAATCTGACTGGCAATATCACGCAGTGAATGGTTCAAGCAAATGGGAAGGAAAACAATTTAGTGATTTGAGAGCTGTGTTTTCAGTTCACAACGAACCTTTTCAAATTTGGGCTAGAAAAAAAGCAAGAATTAAAGATTTTGCAGACCTAGAAGGTAAAGTAGTAAACATTGGTAACCCTGGTTCTGGTCAGAGAGGAACTATGGAAGAACTAATGAAAGCTATGGGTGTTGATAATAGTTTCTTTAAATCAACGACAGAGTTAACTTCTTCAGAGCAAGTGAAAGCTTTATGTGATGGTAAAATTGATGCATTTGGTTATTCGGTTGGATTTCCAAATGGTGCAATGGAACAAGCCGCAACTTGTGCTGCTAAAGCATCTCCAATCAATTTGACTGGACCAGAAGTTCAAGGCTTAATTGATGGTGCTGATTATTATGCACAGGCTGTAATTCCTAAAGGCACTTATACTAAACAGAAAAAAGATGCTACTACATTTGGTGTTAAAGCAACTGTGGTAACTTCAGCAGATGTTTCTGAAGAACTAGTGTACTTAGTTACAAAAGCAGTTTTTGAAAACTTTGATGATTTCAAAAAACAACATCCAGCATTTGGATTTTTGGAAAAGAAAAACATGATTAAAGATGGTTTATCCGCTCCACTACATCCTGGTGCAATTAAATATTATAAAGAAGCTGGATTAATGTAATCTAAGTTTTTTACTTTTTAAAAGGCCTGGTAATTTTTACCGGGCCTTTTTTTTATGGTATGAATATTTCTTATGAGTGATTCAATTAGCACCAATATAAAAAATAAAATAAGCGAAGATTTATCACCAACCAGAAACATTACTGGATTTCATTTAAAGGTAGTTTCTGCAATAGCTATCATTTGGTCCTTATTTCAACTTTGGTACGCATCACCATTTCCATTTATGTTGAATATTGGAATGTTTAAAGGTTTACCTGCGAGAGCAATACATTTAGGATTTGCATTAACTTTAGCATTTTTAATCTACCCAGTAGCAAAAGGAAAAAAAATTTCATTTTTTGATATTATTATAAGTTTTGTGGGCGCTTTTTCTTGTCTCTATATTTATTTTTTTTATGATCAATTAGTAGAGAGGGGTGGTGTTCTTTTAAGTTTGAAAATCACTGATACATTCAATTTTCCATTGGAATTAATTTTAGGAGGATGTGGTATTTTAATACTTTTAGAGGCCACAAGAAGAGCAATTGGATTACCTTTGGTAATCATTGCAACTTGTTTTTTATTATTTTCATATTTTGGAAGGTATGCACCAGAGATAATTTCTCATGGAGGCTTGTCTTTAAATAGATTAGTAGGATTTCAATGGTTGGATCAAGAGGCAATATTTGGAATCCCTATTGGTGTTTCTGTAGATTTTATTTTTCTGTTCGTTTTATTTGGTGCCTTACTCGAAACAGCAGGTGGAGGTAAATATTTTTTAGATTTAGCCTTTGCGATGGTTGGTAAAATGAGAGGCGGACCAGCCAAAGCTGCAATTCTAGGTTCAGGAATGACTGGCTTAATCTCAGGATCATCAATTGCTAATACCGTAACTACTGGAACATTTACTATTCCAATAATGAAAAAAACAGGTTTCTCTAAAGAAAAGGCAGGTGCAATTGAGGTTTCATCATCTGTAAATGGACAAATAATGCCGCCTGTGATGGGTGCCGCAGCATTTGTAATGGCAAGTTTTATTGGGGTTACTTATTTTGAAATAGTTAAACATGCTTTTTTACCTGCAATTATTTCTTATATTGCTCTATTTTATATATCTCACCTAGAAGCTCTAAAATTAAATCTCAAAGGAATGGACGATGCCGATGTTCCTAATTTGAAAAAAACATTTTTATCTGGAATACACTTTTTAATTCCTATTTTTGTTTTAATTTATACTCTTGTTTATTTAAGGTTCACTGCTTCGTATTCAATTTTTTATGCAACAATTACTTTAATTTTAGTAAATCTAATTAACTTAATTATTAAAAATAATTACTCTAAAGATTCTTTTAAAGAATGGTTTAATCAAACAATCGTTGGTTTTGAAAAAGGGGCATTGAATATGGTAGCAGTTGGTATAGCAATTGCTACAGCTGGTATCATAGTAGGTGCAGTTGGCTCAACAGGCTTAAGTACAAACTTAATTATTGTTATCGAATCTATTGCTAAAGATAACGTCACAATACTATTATTTTTAACAATAATTTTATGTTTGTTGTTAGGAATGGGTTTACCAACTACAGCAAACTATGTTGTGGTTGCATCTTTGATGGCAACTGTTTTAGTTGATGTTGGAAATGCATCTGGGTTTATTTTTCCACTTATAGCAGTTCATTTATTTGTTTTTTACTTTGGACTGATGGCAGATGTAACACCGCCAGTAGGACTAGCTTCTTATGCAGCTGCAGGAATATCTGGAGGGGACCCATTAAGGACTGGAGTTCAAGCATTTTGGTATAGTTTAAGAACAGGAATATTACCAATAGTCTTTTTGTTTAATCATGAACTTTTACTTATTGGTATTGAGAATATCTGGCATGGGCTTATTGTTATTATAACATCATTAATCGGAATTTTAGTTTTTACATCAGCAACTCAAGGTTGGTTTGTAAATAGACTTAAATGGTATGAGATAATTATTTTTTTAATCATTTCTATTTCTTTATTGTCTCCAGATTTTGTTCTAAATAAATTTTACCCAAAATATAATTATCAAGAAATTAATAAAATCAATTCATTAAAATTTGATTCAAAAAAAGAAATTCAAATTAAAGTAACAAGACCCAGTTTATATGGAGAAAGATATAAACTTTTTGTAATATCAAAAAATACCTTTGAAGATCATTTTACTCTAGAGGATTATGGGATTACTTTATTGGCGCAAGATAAAAAAATAATTGTTGATAATTTAAAATGGAATGGAGAGGCAAAAAAAAATGGTTTTGAAATGGGTGATTATATTAGTGAATTCAAAATTGAAAACTTTGATAGACCGTCCAAAAATATAGTTTATCCAATCGCTTTAATTTTATTAGTTATTTGTGGATATTTTAATATCAGAAGAAAAGAATAAATTAACCACCTGGACCTAAGTTTGAAGGTTTAACTTTTAAAATTTTCCAAACTCCTGTCGCTGATGTGATAATTTTGTTATTACATTTAAGCTCACAAAATAAAAATATTAATGTATTAGTTTTTTTTAAAATTTTTGTATGTCCAATAATTTCATCACCAACTTTTGAGGCACCAATAAACTTGATATCTAATGAAATAGTTACACATGGAGCATTACTCGCAGATCTGTGAGCAGCGGTTCCGGCACCTGCATCTATTAATGCTGATAGATAGCCTCCATGAGTTATACCAGCAGCATTTAAGTGATTTTCATTTATAGTAGATTTAAATTCATATTCAGTTTCAGAAATGTTTCTAAACAAAACACCTCCATTGTGTTTCATAAAACCAGGTGTTAAGCTTATTTGTTCAAATTCATTACTCATAAAATTTACAATACAATTGTTAATAGCAATAATAACAATGCGATAATTATAAAAAAGTAAATTACTGATTTTTGTAAAGATGCTTTTAAAAGCCAATCAATCATTTTTATCCTTTTTTGGTGGACCGCCCAGAACTCGAATCTGGAATCTCCCGGTTCGTAGCCGAGCGCCTTATCCAATTTGGCCAGCGGTCCAAAATTAATTTTATTAAAGATACTGTATTTTGAGGTTTTATTAACAAATTTTGTTCAATTAAAACACAGCTTTGCATAAAAAGATTAATTAATGTGATAAAATAACATAAAAATATATTTTATTTGAGTGTATAAGCCTTTTAAATAATGAGCGAAAAACTACTTGTTCCTGACATTGGTGATTTTGAGAATGTTGAGGTGATAGAATTACTTGTGAAGCCTGGAGATACAATCAAGGAAAATGATCCAGTAGTTACAATTGAAAGTGATAAATCTAGTGTTGAAATCCCATCAACTATTTCAGGAAAAATTGATACCGTTAATGTCAAAGTAGGTGATAAAGTTTCAAAAGGTGATTTACTTTTAAGTTTAAGCAATTCAACCAAAAGTCTTCCAGAGAGCAATCTTCCTAAAGATACAGAAAATATTATTAAACAAGCTGAGGAAGCAATGGCTGTAAATAAAGAGCAGCCGGTGAATGTTCCAGAGCCAGCTAAAGAAAAAAAACAATCTATAATTCAAGTTACAAATGGATTAGATACAGATCCTTTAGAAACTCAAGATTGGCTAGAGTCTTTATCTGCAGTAATTTCAAAAGATGGAAATCAAAGAGCTCATTTTTTAATTAAGGAATTAATTAACAAAGCCTATCGTGAAGGAGCAAATATTCCTTACACCCAAAATACTCCGTATATAAATACCATTCCTCCTGAGGCTGAAATAAAATCAAATGGAGATCAAAATATTGAGAGAAGAATAAGATCTCTGATCAGATGGAATGCAGCTGCAATGGTAGTAAGAGCTAACAAAAAATTTCCAGAATTAGGTGGACACATAGGAACCTTTGCATCTGCTGCAACTTTATATGATGTTGGAATGAATCATTTTTGGAGAGCAAAAAACAATAAATTTGGAGGTGATCTAGTATATTTCCAAGGACACAGTGCACCTGGAATGTATGCTAGAGCATTTTTAGAGGGTAGATTAACTGAGAAACAATTAGATAGTTTTAGACAGGAAGTAAAACCTGGAGGATTATCTTCATACCCTCACCCTTGGCTAATGCCAAATTTTTGGCAATTTCCGACTGTTTCAATGGGGTTAGGACCAATGCTTGCAATTTATCAAGCAAGGTACATGAAATATTTAATCAATAGAGGATTGATTAAAGATGAAGGACGAAAGGTCTGGGCTTTTTTAGGAGATGGTGAAATGGATGAACCAGAATCCATGGGTGCAATTGGATTAGCAGCTAGAGAAAAACTAGATAATTTAATTTTTGTAATTAATTGCAATCTCCAAAGACTTGATGGACCTGTAAGAGGAAATGGAAAAATTATACAAGAACTTGAAGGTAGCTTCAGAGGTGCTGGATGGAATGTAATAAAAGTTATTTGGGGTTCATATTGGGACTCATTATTAGCTAATGACAAATCTGGTCAATTAGTAAAAATTATGAATGAAACTGTAGATGGTGAATACCAAGCCATGAAAGCAAGAGATGGTGCATATGTACGAGAAAAGTTTTTTGGAAAAAATCCAGATACTTTGGAGATGGTTTCATCTATGTCAGATAAAGATATTTGGAGATTAAATCGAGGAGGACACGACCCCCATAAGGTATACGCAGCTTATGATAAAGCAATTAAAAACCAAGGAAGTCCAACAGTTATTATTGCAAAAACAATCAAGGGATATGGAATGGGAAAAACAGGTGAAAGTGTAAACACTACTCACCAAACTAAAAAATTAGATGTGGATGATCTTATGTATTATAGAGATCGTTTTGACGTTCCTCTAACTGATGAACAAGTTAGAAACATAGAATACTTTAAGCCTGATGAAAAATCTCCAGAGATTAGATACATAAAAGAAAGAAGGCTTAAACTGGGAGGTTATTTGCCAGAGAGATCAACCTTTGCAAAACCTATTAAAGCACCATCAAAAGATATTTTTGATTTTATGAAAGTTTCAACTGGTGAAAAAGAAATGTCTACCACAATGGCGCTGGTCAGAATGTTAACTAATTTGTTAAGAGATAAAAATATTTCACCTAGATTAGTTCCAATTATCCCAGATGAAGCAAGAACATTTGGTATGGAAGGTTTTTTTCAAAAAATTGGAATATACGCTCATGAAGGACAGAAATATGAGCCTGAAGATGCTGCACAACTAAGTTCTTATAGAGAAGATAAAAGTGGACAGGTACTTGAAGAAGGAATTAATGAAGCAGGAGCGATGTCTTCTTGGATAGCAGCTGCAACTGCTTACACAAATCATGATATTGAAATGATACCGATATATATTTTTTATTCTATGTTTGGATTTCAAAGAATTGGAGATTTAGCTTGGGCTGCTGGTGATAGCCAAGCTAGAGGTTTTTTAGTTGGTGCAACAGCCGGAAGAACAACATTAGCAGGTGAAGGATTACAACATCAAGACGGACATAGTCATTTGATTGCATCAACAATTCCTAATTGTGTAACTTATGATCCTACATTTCACTATGAATTGGCAACTATTTTTAGAGAGGGTCTAAGAAGAATGCATGAGAAGAAAGAAAATGTTTTTTATTATATTACAACAATGAACGAAAATTATTCACATCCTGAAATGCCTAAGGATAAAAATTGTGAAGAGGGAATTCTTAAAGGAATGTATAAGATAAAGGAATTTAACAAATATAAAAAAACGAAACTTCAACTTTTAGGCTCAGGAACGATATTAAGAGAGATGATGTCAGCAGCTGAAATTTTACAAAACGACTATCAAATTGATAGTGAAATATGGAGTGTTACAAGTTTTAATGAGTTAAGAAAAGATGGGATGGAAGTTGAAAGATACAACCTTCTAAATCCCGACAAAACTCCTAAAAAATCATATGTAGAGCAATGTCTTGGAAGTACTGAAGGACCAATTATGGCAGCATCTGATTATATGAGAATGAACTCTGATCAAATAAGACCTTACACAAACAATAAGAGCTTTTATTCTCTAGGTGCAGATGGTTTTGGAAGAAGTGACACTAGAAAAAATTTAAGAAAATTCTTTGAGGTAGATAAAGAACATTTAGTAGCTTATGGATTAAGCATTTTAGCAAAAGAACAATTGATAGCTTCAAAATATGCAAAAGATGCTATGAAAAAATACAAAATTGATGGCGATAAACCTATGCCAACAAAATTATAATGTCAGATATTGAAATTAAGGTACCAAATATAGGAGATTTTAAAGATGTTGAGGTTATTGAAGTATTGGTAAAAAAAGGCCAATCAATAAAAAAAAATGACCCTTTAATTACAATAGAAAGTGATAAGTCTAGCGTAGAAATACCATCTAGTTTTGAAGGTAAAATTTCTAACTTAAATATAAAAGTTGGAGATAAAGTATCTGAAGGAGATTTAATTTTAACTTTAGAAAAGTCATCACAGATAAATCAAAAAGTTGAACAGAAGCCAATAATAGAAAAAGAATTTAAAAAAATTGAAGTAATAAAACCTGAAGTTCAACAAGAAACTAAAGTTATAAATAATGTATCTAATATTTCATCAGCAAGCCCAAAAGCTAGAAAATTTGCTAGAGAACTCGGTGTAGATATAAATAAAGTTTTAGGAAGTGAGAGAGATGGAAGAGTTGTTGAAGAAGATATCAAAAAATTTGTAGCATTAAGATCAAACAATAACACTGAGGTTGTTGAGGAAAAAAAACCAAGCAAAATCAAAAATGAATTTGAGCATTCAGATTTTGGTCAAATAGAGATCAAAGATATACCAAGAGTAAAAAAATTATCATCAAAGTATTTAACAAATTCATGGACCACTATACCTCATGTTACAAATCATGATGAGGCTGATATTACAGAAATGGAAAACTTCAGAAATTCTTTGACTGATATTTATACGGGAGAAAAAATTAAAATTACTCCTTTAGCATTTATTGTAAAAGCTTTAGTTGCTTCGTTAAAAAAATTTCCAAGTTTTAATTCTTCAATTGATGAAATTGAAACAGGTAAAATCACAATGAAAAAATATTACCATATAGGTATAGCTGTAGACACTCCAAATGGACTAATGGTTCCAAAAATCAGAAATGCTAATAATAAAAAAATTTCTCATATTAGTAGAGAGTTGAGAGAGGTAAGTGAGCTTTGTAGAAATTTAAAAATAGATAAAAAAGAATTGTTTGGTGGTTCAATGACTATTACTAGTTTGGGTGGAATAGGTGGATCATTTTTTACACCAATAATAAATTATCCTGAAGTAGCAATTTTAGGAGTAGGTAGATCAGAGAAAAAACAAATTTATATAAATGGAAAGTTTCAAACTAGAACAATGCTACCGATTTCTTTGTCTTATGATCATAGAATTATTGATGGAGCTGAGGCAGCAAGATTTAACAATGATCTTAAAGAAAACTTAGGCAAAAATTTTGCTTATAAGCTAGCTGTATAATCAAAAATGTCTAAGCCTATTTCCCTATTAAGTGCTTTGTTATGCACTTTTATATGGGGCACAACTTTTATTGCTCAAGATACTGGCATGGACAATATTGGTCCTTTTACATTTAATGCTGTTAGATTTTTTGTTGGTTTTTTAGCTATTACCCCACTCGTAATTTTATTTGAATTAAAAAATTTTAAACCAGAATTAAAAACAGATAAAAAAACATTTGTAATTTATGTGTCTTTAATAGGATTGTCCTTATTTTTAGGTTCTGCATTACAACAGGTTGCTTTGCTCTATACAGATGTTGCAAATGCAGCCTTTTTTACGATCTTTTATGTACCTATGGTGCCTATCATAATTTATTTGTTTGGAAAAAAATCAATACATTGGAGTGTATGGCCTTCAGTAATTTTATGTTTAATTGGAGGATATTTATTAACAAATTTTTACGATGCAACTGTTAGATTGGGAGATACCTTGGTTGTACTAGGAGCTTTATTTTGGAGCACACATATTATATTTACTGGAATTATTATTTCTAAATACAATCTTCCACTTACAATTGGAGCAATTCAAACTTTAATCGTAGCTATTTTGTCTTTTTTCATTGGAATTCTTTATGAAGAATTTGTTTGGAACAACATTCTAATGGAAATGTATTCTATATTATATGCTGGAATATTATCTGGAGGATTTGCATTTGTATTACAGATTTATGCACAAATAAATATTACACCTGCACCAGCAGCAATTATTTTTTCCCTTGAGGGTGTATTTGCAACTGTAGCTGCATGGTTTATTTTAAATCAAGTATTAGATATAAATAATATACTTGGATGTTTTTTTATTTTGTGTGGAGTTTTATTATCACAATTACTCCCA